>CAMAYW010000325.1 GCA_945862475.1 Bacteriovorax stolpii | reverse complement strand
GATCTGCAGATGTTCTTTCATACATTTCAACATCTTTAATCACGACTTTTATGGGAGATGAGTCAATCTTTAGATCTGCAGGATGATAGTCTGTTCTAGAAAAACCAAAGTGAAATCGAAATTTCCATTTATTACCATCATCATCTTTTTTTTCAATGATCACAGGAGGTATGTTTTTATCCTGAAGGTGATTAATGTTAAGACAAATAGTTTCTCTTTCCTTCTCCAAAGCTTCGTTAGAGTTATTGGATTGATCCTTACAGAAAGTGGTCAGATCAATATCCATTTCTTTCTGGTTCTCTTGAGCGTAAGAGCCGAACCCCAACAAGGCCAAAATGAGGATAGAGAGAATTTTAACTGGTATAGATTTATCCATTCTCAAATTTTAGCTTCGGAAGTGGTCTTTGAGGGGTCTACGGTAAAAGAGAAAGGGGTGTGTAAATAGATTAGTCAATTCTTCAGAAACGACTATTCTTCGATAGTTAGGCCATCAATAATGTGATTCCAGTTCCGCTCAATAAGTCCATACTCAAACTTGATCCACTCAGAATGGGGAAAGCTCCCTATTCCATATTTTCTCTCTGATATCATATCCGTGTATTGATCCTGCCAAAACTTGATTCCTTCTGCGATAAAAAGTTTATGCTCTTCTTTGGTGTTTCCTGGAGGCGAGTAGCGAGTAAATATCGTGATATGAAGGAGAGTCACTAAAGGGAGAGAGACCCTATATTTTAGGGGGGGAGATAAAAGTTTGTCTGTGGTGATACTCACATATTGAGTGAGCTCAGCTTTTTCTTCAAATTGACTGGGAACTCTTTGGATCATTTTACGGACCCAGCACAGTTGATTTCGGGCTTCGAGATCATCCTTATGAGCTTCTGGCATGATCACTCTCAATGGATAAAACACACCTGTCCAAGTGAGATTTCCGCAATGATTAAAATTTGAATTTTTTGTTGCCATGGATGAAAGGGGCTTCATGGCATAGCTCAAAAATCCGACAACCAAAACCAAAAGAAGCATGAACAAAGGCCTAAGTTTCAACCAAACTAACTTAAGAGGAGTCACCACAAAGAGAGCAAAAGTAAAAGTTAATGAAAATGAAAGGGGCCAATCAAATGGTGAGAAAATGGCCAAAAAGTCAGCAAATCGCCACATGGGTATGGCAAGTGAGAATAAGACAACGGCAAATAGAACTCTTAAGCGCTTCATATACTTATTATTTCATAGATTTCAGATTGAGGGGGCAAATTATTCCTGAGGTGAACGGCCAGTCTTTCGAGATATGCTAAAATTAAGAGAAGGGGAGAGGTTGATGCAAAATGAACCTAATGCGAAAAAGATTATTTTAACGACAAACCTTAAAGGATTTTTCTTTGAGGGCCTCTCTGAGTTAAATAAAAAATCTATTTGCCCCGTCCCAGAGTCAATCATTTATTATTCAAGTGATGTCCTAGATAAGTTTGCTCTTTCCGAAGATTTTTTCGAAACCACAGATGGCAAAGTGAGAGAAAAAATTTTAGGGATGAAGCTTCTTGAAGCCTCTTTGCACACGAGAGAAGAACAGAAAAAGATCTATAAAGAAGTTGGAGATATGTCACTTATTGTTTGTGGCTATTTTTCTGAATCGGTGAATAAAAAGATTGTTGATACCCAATATTATGCTCAGCTTGGAAAGATGGCCTATTCGCACTTAAATAACGTCACTCCGAGGTTTTTAGATATCCCTCATTTTTATGGAATGGTCGCCACGTGTTTTGAATCCTTAACAACTCTCATGACTCTTCTTGCATCTAAAGACAGAGCTTACGATAGAAATGTTCTTTATGATAAAATTATGAGGGATGAAAGTCTGTCCCATGATGAAATCTTAAAGAGTGGAGTTTTACCTCCACTCCATAAAAAAGTTTCTTAGGATTTTCTTCCTGCCTGAACGATATTCCACTTAGAAGCAAAGAACTTCTTTAAAAATGCTTGGAACTCTTGGTAATCTGCATTCCTTATGTGGTCATTATTATTATGAGAAAAATCTAAACCGAGCCCATGCAGCACAGGTATTGAATAAAATTGAGCATAATCTTCATTCGTTTGAATGCCTAAAAGATTTTGACCATCAATCATGGTTTTAATTCTTTCAAATTCTTCTTTTTTTATACCGTGTTCACGAAGATTATCTAGTATTTTGGTGATCGCCGAGATTGCGGCTTCCGTTTTGTCATGGCCAGAACCAATATAGATCCCCCAACATCCAGCCTCAAGTGCTGAGACATGAATAGGAGAAACAGAGTAGCAAAGACCCTGCCGATCTCTTACTTCGACAAACAGCTCTGAACTTTGACCGGATAAATGAGCAGTGATCATTTTAAGATAAATATCTTCTTTCTGTCCGATTGAATAAGCTGGTGCACCGATTACAATTTGAGTTTGTTCTCGATTAAAATCAAGTTTCTCTTTCTTGCCAACGAGTGCCCTTGGTCTTTTTAATACCTTCTTGGGAACTTTTCTTGGATTGAGACATTTCATCATCTCAGTAATTTGTCCAAGTACGATGGGAAAGTCTAAATCCCCGCAGTAGGTGAGGACTAATTGTGAAGATTTTAAATGTGTGGAATGAAGTTTTTTCAATCCGTTTGGCGAAAAACTTTTTAATGTTTCAGGAGTTCCTGCTAAATCTAAAGAATAGGGATGTTGATTAAAGACCATTTTATAAAAAGATTTGAAGGCTTGCTTCATAGGATCTTCTTTTTGATTATCAAGGGCGCGCAAGATAATCTTTTTTTCATGGTCAAAAAACTTTTTAGGAACTTCAGGACTAAAAAGAGTTCCAAAAAAATGATGAGATAATTTTTCAAAATCTTTCGTCTGGCCATGCATCGTTAAGCCGTAAGCGTTTTTACCTGAAAAACCATTGAGAGAAGATGAAAGTGATTCAAGTTCTTTTTTTAACTTTTCGTAACTCATGGATTTATATCCATAAGTAAGCAAGCGACTCATGAGATGATGAAT
>CAMAYW010000324.1 GCA_945862475.1 Bacteriovorax stolpii | reverse complement strand
ATCTTTTGTAGGGATGCTCATGAGCTCGGATACTCAACTTGTTATGACTGGCTCAGTAGGAATCATGGTGCTCATGCTTGCAGCCATGATAACTCATTTAAAAGTGAAGAATCCATTTCCCAAAATGATTCCATCAATGATCCTTTTTAGCCTTTGTGCAGTCATTTTTTTGAATCGATAAATGAATCAGACGTCTATTCCTCCTAAAGGTTTTATCGAGCATGAATTCATTCGTGAATTTCATGATTCTGAAGAGAAACTCCAGCAATTCTGGAATAAGCTTCTACTTCGAGAGACTTTTACGAGCGGCCAGATTTTTCCTTATCGTGTAGAGTTTTCTGACACTGCTCAGGAAGGCTACATGATTCCTGGTGAACTTAACATTCATCATGGTCCCTTTCTAAGTGTTCATGGGGCCGTCGGCGAGATTACGAAGAACTATAGAAATCTTAATTATTTTTATGGATCCTATGTTCTTAGCTTCAGGTTAGTACGACCAGTTCAGCTAGAGTTCTTTAAAGAGGATCAATTCATTAAGCTTAAGTTCAAGGTCTACTTGCGACCTTGGTTCAGCCCAATTTGGGAGTTCTCAAATCGAATTCTATGGTCTTTATTTGGATTTTCAATGGACCGAAAGTAAAAGCTCTAGCGATAGTTTTTTGTACTTCCATCCATCCGCTGTGATTTACATTTAAAGCGATAGTCATTGTGGGGTTTGTTTTTTAGTTTCCCTTGCTCAAAGATCCGACGTCTCCATCTTTTAAAGCTACTTTCATCAAGTGAGAAACGCATGAAATGGACTAGTTCTGATGGAGTTAAGTTAAACTGAGACTTAATGGCTTCATAGCTTGTTCTATCTTCCCAGCCCATTCTAACAATTCTGTCTCTATCCTCAGCAGTATAAGATTCAAATTTTTCTTTTAAATTTCTAGAAATACTCATTCGGACACAATAGGCCAGAATTTCAACTCTCTGAACTTACATTTCCTAGACAAGGGAATAAATAATGAACGTGATACTCACAATTAATACACGAAATGTTTATACTACTTTTTTGATTCATCATGGCATTAAATTGAATTAAGACTTTTTAATCGGATGCTTGACCTTTTTAGTAGAAGGAGTAAACGTTTAGAAGAATTTTAATTTTTAGACTCAATTTATTTTGAGTCCCTTAATATCATCCAAAATATCTCGCTATATGTTAGTATTTGAATCAATTTTAATTATCAAGAATTGTTATGCTTGAATTATCTAACAAATCAAATCTCTTAAGACTTCCCAAAATTTTATGGCTTGAGGATGACAACTTACTCGTCTCTCTTTTAAGAGAAGATTTTGAGGAAAAATATGCACTAGATAACATTAGATCCAGTAATGATTTAGAGAAAATTCAAGTCGAAGATTTACAAGTATATCAGGCAATTCTAATTGATATGGAACTTGCCAATGGTAAGCGAGGGATAGAAGTCATTAGGTATCTTAAGCACCATGGTATTAAAATTCCCATCATCGTTCTTTCGAATGATGAGTCTATGAGTACTAAAATTGAGGCACTCGGCCTTGGTGTGGATGATTACCTTTGGAAAGCAATGGCACCAGAAGAGATGATCTTGAGACTCGAGAATGCCATTAATAGAGGCATGCGCAATGCTGTTGTTACAAAAATTCAATTTGGGACTTTAGAAATTGAGCCAAGTCGATTGTTAGTGAAAATTGGGGAAGATGAACTTTCATTTTCAAAAATAGAGTTTCATCTTCTTCTTTCTTTAATTAATAATCATCCACAATGTTTGACCTGTGAATATCTAAAAAAAGAGATTTGGCGGCAACCCAAGGTAGAGATAGGAACAATAAACACGTTTATTTGGAAAATGAATAAGAAATTAATTAAATGGGATTATCGTCTTACGAAGGAACTAGAAAATATCTCAATTGTTAGAAAGTCTGAATATGAAGACTGAAAGAGAGATTTCTCATGTAACAACAACTTTTTCCACAGATCAATTATACGTCCAGAAGTTTACTTTCATTTATTGCTGTATCATATTAAGTTTTTCCGCTTTTTTTACACCTCAGGACTTTAATCTCAAGGTTGCCCTCATCGTTAACATTCTTTTTTTCCTCATAGGGGCGCCTTATTGGTTTCGAAAGACTAGAATTTCGATACTATACCTCAATATAACGTCACAAATCTCAAACGCACTTGCCTCTGTATGGACTTGTTCTTTCCTAGGGCCCACTTCACATATTAATTTAGTGGCCATCCCTCAATTTGTTCTGGTTTTGATGATGTTTGATAAAAAACCGAAACTTAGGTTTCTACTCGGATTGGTGTGTTTATTTTTGCTCATTCTTCCTCTATTTCCATTTGTGAATGATATTTATTTGGACAAGAGAATGAAGGAGTCTAATCTTGCCATTCTAAGAAGTCTTATTGATCTGTGTGTTCTCACTCTGACGATATATCAATTCAAAGTTATTGTTGAAAATTGGCGAGACTCTTTAGAAAAAGTAAAAGTGGAAAAATCGAAACTCGCAGAAGAAAGCATGTGGCGACATAAGCTACTCAAAATTCTTAGTCATGATATCAAAGAACCTATGGTGTATACGCTTCAGTACTTAAGAAAGTTAAGACGGCATACAAGCAAAGAAGAAGATCTTATGATTATCAATCAAGTTGAAAATGCTCAAATGGTTATTAGAGAAGTGATTTCAAATATAGAAAGCTATTCCTCATCAAGTGTGGAAAATGAGATACCCAAGAACTTTATTACCTTGAATGAAGTGATAGATAAAATCATGCCGTGGGTGAAAAGTAGACTGGATGAAAAATTGATTCAGATAAAAATAAAGACTGAAGATTGTGGACCAGCACTCTATGTAAATCATGATTCTTTCCTTTATCAGATTTTTAATAATCTTATTTCTAATGCGATTAAGTTTAGTCCAAGAAATTCTGTGATAGAGCTAGAGGCGATACAATTAGATGCTCATACGATTCGTT
>CAMAYW010000323.1 GCA_945862475.1 Bacteriovorax stolpii | reverse complement strand
TCCATTATGGAGCTTCTCTTTTTATTAGAGAAATGAAATGCTGATTGAATAAAGGATTAAAGAAAATGTGGAAAAAATTTTTAGACGCGAGCATATTTTGGAGTTTTGATCGTTCAGGATATTTGAGGCACGAAAAAGAATTCAATGAAAACTATCAATTCCCTAGTGGTAGTAAAGCTTTAATCACTGGGGGAACCTCGGGCATAGGACAAGCTGCCGCCCTGGAGATGATAAAACATGGTGTCGAAGTAACAATCATTGGACGAAGTGCAATTAAGGGAGAGGCCCTAGAGAAGACTCATCCCAATCTGAAATTTGTAAAAATGGATATGGCCCAATGGTCAGATTTTGATTCTTTAGTTAATCAAGTTCAGCCGCTTGATTACTTAGTCCTAAATGCAGGAGGCATGCCCGAAAAATTTAGGACTAATCAACAAGGAGTTGAATTACAGTTTGCTTCACAACTTTTTGGTCACTATATTCTCACTTACAAGTTAGTTCATGCAGGGAAATTGAAACCAGGAGCTCGAATAGTTTGGGTTACGAGTGGTGGCATGTATTTAAAGTCTCTTGATGTAAGTACCATTTTTAAGAACGATAAATATGACAAGGTTGATAACTACGCCAATGTAAAACGGGCGCAGGTTACACTTTTGCCTTTCTTTAAAAAGGAATTTCCGAATCAAATAGTAACCGCCATGCACCCTGGATGGGCAGCTACTCCAGGAGTTGATGAGGCTATACCGGGGTTTGCGAAAACAATGGAAGGGCGTCTTCGGAGACCTCTAGAAGGGGCAGATACAATTCTATGGCTTCTTTCTTCAAAAAAAGAAATTGAATCAGGGGCCCTTTATTTTGATCGAAAGAAAGTTAGTCCTCATTTTTTCTGGTTTACGAAGAAAAGTAATAAGCAAAGTATCATCCTTCAAAACCTCTTGAAGCTTTCACTGACTGGTCATCCTAATTTTTCAAGGTGAGATCGAAGCTAAGATCTTCAGGATCAAATGTTTTTGGGATGAAAGTATGAATGATGTCTTGAATCCCAAGATCTTTTGGGCAAAAGGTAGAAATTAAAACAATAGGAATCTCTGGAAACTGCTGTTTAAGCTTAGTTGAAAACGTAATTCCATTCATTCTCGGGATTATTTAATCTGCAATAACGAGATCGATTTTTAATGATTTAATTTTATCAAGGGCATCAATTCCGTCACAGGCGGAAAAAACATTGTACATGCTTGATTCGATGCCCTCAAAGAGGCAATCCCTTATGTCTTCATCATCTTCAACCAATAATACGTTTTTCACAGTGCAGAGTATTAACTCAAACTGGATTTGAGTCAACAAAGCGAACCTTAAGATAAGCTTAATATTTAGTTATCTTCAGTCCTTTTAGGTCTGTATTTATTCTCTATCTTTTCAGATCCAATAATTTTTGATTTGAAACAAGCGGGCTCAGCGGTGGTGTCTTTTTTATTTGCCATACAGTAGACGGGATAGGAGCTTCCAAAATCTTCGTCTTGAAAAATGAACCAAGCATTTTCTTCTTTAGTGCTAAAGGGACTCGTGTGGGTGGCACAGCTTACTGTTCCTAATAATAATACTAGAACTATGAGACTCTTGTTTTTCCACATAAATAATCCTTTTGATGTATTCCAATAAATTTTAAATAAATCGTTAGACATTTTTTGTCCTTAAACGGAAGGGAAACTTTTACCAATAATGCCTCTTACTTGAATCAAAATAGCACCCAGGCTTGGGATACAGGTTTTCACACTGGCGCTTAACGTAGTCTGGGATATTAAGTGCATAATACGCTTCAGCGTAATCAATCTGACACTTCATCTGAGCTTCCTCAGCACTTCTGCACCTTGTTCCTTCGGTATCGGGTTTTCCGCATGAGACGAGAATAAGTAAAATTAATATTTTCATTCTTATATTCTAACCATTCTGTTAGACATTTTTTGTCGAACGCATCTGCTAGAAATATTGAATGAGTAAAAAAATAGATCGAATAAAAAGGATACGAAGCTTTCTTCGCTTACAATCTGAAGCAATGAGCGTTTCTGAAATTCATGAGGCCCTAGCTAAAAGACAGGGGATTGATGTCTCGAGAAAAACTATTGAAAGGGATATTAGTGACATGGTTGAAGATAAGAGAGTCGCACTCATTTTAGGAATGCCTACTAGGTATCATCTTATTCAATCATCTGAGGTTGAGGTGACTCTTAGGGTAGATGAGATAACCCATTTATTAGAGATGCTGGATGTGAGTTCCGAGCTTTATCAGAAGCTTAAACGCTCTTTATTTTAAACTTTTTTAGATTTCCAACCGAAAAGGTTGGACACCTATTGTCTAACCTTAACAAGGTCGCTTATGCCTAAATACAACACGGATAAGGGCAAGGCTCATCGTCAAAACCAAATTAAGCGTCTTCTCTCACTAACCTCTGAGAGCTCAGCCTTATCCATCACGGAGATCACTGATCGCTTAAATATTGAAGGTTATGCGATTAATAGAAAGACAGTTGAAAGGGACATTGAAGATATCTCGCTAGCGCATCCACTATCGGAGGTGGATTCAAATCCACGGCGCTTTTATTTTGATGGGGAATTCAAACTTGATTTTGAGCTGACCTTTGATGAGAACCAACTTCAGACAATCGTGCTTGCACTAGAAAGCCTAAAGCAAATGTCTCCAAAGGTGCTGAAGGGTCTTTGTAGCAATGTTGAAACAACACTTGTGAGTAAACTTCCAAAGGCCCTTGCTAAGGAGTTTGAGCATCTTAAAAGTATTTCTAATGCCTCTCCTACAGTTCTTGGAGAAGGCGGGGACATTGATCCTGGAGTTCTTGAAACAGTTCTCAGTTGCCTTAGAAAGGGAAAAGTCTTTGAGTGTCACTACTCATCACCTGATGAGGCGAGGTTTTCAAATCGCAAAAGAAGTTTCGCGCCTCTTAAGCTTCACTTCGTAGGAGCACCTTACTTGTATGTTTATGACTGTGAAGATAATGAAA
>CAMAYW010000322.1 GCA_945862475.1 Bacteriovorax stolpii | reverse complement strand
TGAGCCTTATAAACTTAAAGAGCTTGGTCCGCAAACTGCTGAAGCAGTCCATTTAACTGCCAATGCTATGCAAAGGGCATTTTTAGATAGAGCGACTTATTTGGGTGATCCAGATTTTAATAAAATTCCAACTCAATCGCTAGTAGATGAGGGCTATATGAAAAAGCTTTCTCAATCTATAAATACACCACATGCGATGAAAGATAGTTCGTTAAAAAAAATAGAACTACCATATGAATCAACAGATACCACTCACTTTACCATTGCTGACCGAGAGGGAAATCTAGTTGCCTCTACTCAAACAATTAATGGCTGGTTTGGTTCAGGAGTGATTGCAGAAGGAACTGGAATTATTCTTAATAATGAGATGGATGATTTTGCCCAAAAAGTGGGAGCTAAAAATTTATTTGGCGCTGTTGGTGGAGAGTTTAATTTAATCGAGCCTCGAAAACGACCGCTCTCTTCAATGTCACCAACTATCATCACAAAAAATGATTCTCCAGTCATGGCGCTTGGTTCACCCTCGGGAACAAGAATTATTACCTGTGTGGCGCAGACAATTCTTAATAGTGTTGAGTTTGAGATGCCACTTTATGAAGCCGTTGCTGCCACAAGAATTCACCAGCAATGGCAGCCTGATGTGCTGAAAATTGAATCACCTTTTCTTGATCCAAATGTCGAAACAGAACTTAAAAGAAAAGGTCATAAGGTTATCCACGAGAAACTAGGTTGTTCCATTCAGGCCATTAGAAAAAATTCTCATGGCTGGGAAGGAGTTTCTGATCCTCGGGGTGAGGGGCTAGCAAAGGGATTAAATTAGTTCGCCGTTTGTTTGGGGTTTTTGCTATCAAGTCTTTGCTGCCAAATAGGTTCCTCGGGCGTCGGGAAATGTGATTTATCAAAAATTATTCCGTGAGCATTCTCTATTTTTTCTATGGAATAACCTATTTGTTTTTGAGCAACCTTTTTATTGACCCATTTAAACATGAGATCAGGATCCCAAAAGGTCAGGCTTTTATGAGGCTCATTATCTTTTGCCCAAGATTTGGCGTGAGTTAATATTTTCAAGAGGCTTACTGTTTCCTCTTTTACCGGTGGACCCGCTAGCTCGAGCGGAATGTTTACAGTTTGTGACCAAGATTGTTTCATTTCATGATCCAAGATATTTAGAACATCAACAAAGCTTGCTCCAAACGCCGAGCAACCCGCCCCTTCACCCCAGCGAGGTCTGTTAGCGAGTCCGTAGTGTCTTCCGACATTCAACTTTCGGTATTCAGTTGCGTAATTAAAGGCCCTCTCACATTGGTTTTTACTAAGGATAAACTTTACAAAATTGATCCTACCTTCTTTAAAAAGTTCTGATTTTTCGATTTCTATATCTTTCTTATCTTCCAATCTTCCTTCAAAGCTATGGTAAAGAACTCCGAGTCCTCTTCGTTCAATTAAAATTTGGTACAGGTAATCAGGTTTCGCAGCGACCATTCCTGTGAGTTCTTCCTTATTCTCGCATTTGATCTCAACCCAAACATGCCCCATGAAATGAGACTTAAAACTAAATTTATTTTTGGCAGCAGTCATGGCCAAAGTAGAGGGTGTAGACCAATCAATCCCATAGGGGGAGGGGATAAAATAAAGGCTTAGTTCAGAGGGAGTAGAAGCAAAAGCTTTCATCGAGAGAAAAAGAAGCGTAAATATAAGTTTTTTCATGTCTTCATTATCTTTTATTTTTTGTCCTACTCCAAAGGGAAAAAACTTTACAGAAAGTGTCTTTAGCTGATTTTATTGTGAGATGAATTTAATATTGTTTTCTCTTCTCTTATTGATCCTTCCCTCTCTTATAAATTTTTATGAGAAAAAGATAAAACTCATTGAATGGCTGAGTCCTGTTGTCTGCTGTTATGTGGTGGGTGTCATTATCGGAAATATCCCAGGTTTTAAATGGGATATTTCACTAGCAAGATCATTTTCTGAGGCAAGTGTAATGCTTGCTTTACCCATGCTTTTATTAGCAACCGATTTTCCTGCTTGGTTTAAACTGGCAAAGTCTACAATCCTATCATTTGTGATTCTTATTATTTGTGTCATGATCGTAAGTTATTTGTGTGGCCTTGCCTTCAAAAGTTACGACCCTGAAGTTTGGAAAATGGCCGGTATGCTTGTTGGTGTCTACGTTGGTGGTACGGCCAATTTAACAGCGATTGGAAAAATGCTTGGAATTAGAGAAGAGGCTTTTATTACTCTCAATGCTGTGGATTTAGCTTTAGGAGGCGCATACCTTCTTTTTATCTTATCTGCAGGTGTAAAAATTCTTTCAAAATTCTTAATCCCTTTTAATCATGAATTGGCCCAAGAAAATGAAATGGACATGCTTCATTGGAGAAACTTGTCTTTTCCAAAAAAAATGAGAAATGCTCTTGTTTTAATCATTTTCTGCGGAATTGGGATCGCCTGTTCTTTGTTCCTCTCGAAATTTCTTCTTGGGGAAGAATCCGTAGGATTAATTGTTTTAACTTTGACTGTAATTGCTTTAGGTCTTTCTTTCATTCCAAAAATCAGGCACTTTGAGGGCTCCCAAGAATGCGGTCACTATTTCTTGCTGGTGTTTTGTGTCGCCGTGGGTTCTCTTGCCAATGTGAATGAGCTTTTCACAGGTAAGATGTGGTATTTTTTATTTTGTAGCTCTGTCATGTTTGGTAGTATCATTTTGCATTTTCTCTGTTGTTTTTTACTTAAAATTGATAGAGATACTGCGATTATTACGAGTATGGCGGGAATCTTTGGTCCAGCGTTTGTGGCACCGATGAGTGATGTTTTAAAAAACAGGGCCATTCTTGTAAGTGGGATTACAAGTGGTCTTGTTGGTATCGCCGTTGGAAATTTTGTGGGTCTCTTTGTTGCCTACCTTTTAAAGTAGCGAAAGGATTTTTTTAGATGAATTGGGAACTTTTCGGAATCAGTACATACGTTGTTGGTATGATTGCGATGGGCTTCTATTTCTCTAAGAGAATAAAAAACGATGATGATTACTTTCTTG
>CAMAYW010000321.1 GCA_945862475.1 Bacteriovorax stolpii | reverse complement strand
TGAATACGGGTATTCATTTCCATGAAATAAAATTTTTGTGTATCAAGATCATATAGAAACTCTACTGTCCCTGCGGAGTCGTAGTTAACAAATTTAGCGAGTCTGACAGCGGCATCACAAATTTCTTCACGTACTTTTTGAGAAAGCACCGGTGAAGGAGCTTCTTCAAGAATTTTTTGAAACCGGCGTTGAATAGTGCAGTCTCTTTCTCCCAAGTGTAATACGTTTTTGTGCTGATCAGCTAAAATCTGAACCTCAATATGACGTGGATTTTGGATATACTTTTCAATGAAAAGCGTTCCATCTCCAAAAGCAGCCTTAGCCTCTTCTTGAAGTCTCGCAAGGGCCGGCCAAAGTTCATCGAAGTTTTCGATTCGCTTCATACCTCTACCACCACCGCCAGCAGAAGCTTTAATCAGAACAGGAAAGCCCATCTTCTCAACTTCTTTTTTAATAACACTTTCTTCAGCATCTTTGACATAAATGGGCTCTAGAGTAGGAACATTCGCTTTTTTAGCTGTGATCTTTGATTCTATTTTATCACCCATGGCCTGAATGCATTGAACGGATGGACCAATAAACGTGAGTCCCCATTTCGCACACATTTCTGCAAATTCATCATTTTCAGATAGGAATCCGTAACCAGGATGAATGGCATCAGCTCCTGTTATTTCAGCGGCAGATAAAATTTGGGGAACATTTAAATAAGAGTAAGTTGATTTGGCAGGACCTACACAAACGGATTCATCTGCCATCTTAACGTGTAGTGAATCTTCATCAGCAGTTGAGTGTATCGCAACTGTTTCGATACCCATTTCTTTACAACTTCTAATCACACGTATGGCTATTTCTCCGCGATTAGCGATGAGAACTTTTTTGAATTTTTTGATCACGTTTGCTCCGAATCTAATTACGCCTTGATCTTAAATAGTGGTTGTCCGTATTCAACAAGAGACTCGTTATCAACACAAATCTCTACGATTTCACCATTCATATCAGAATCGATTTCATTCATGATTTTCATGGCCTCAAGAACACAAAGGGGCTGACCAACTTTAACTTTATCTCCCACTTTTACATAAATTGGCTTTCCAGGAGATGGAGAAGAATAAAATGTTCCGACAAAAGGAGACTTAATGACATGAAGACCAGCGTCTGAAGCTGTTGCTTTCGCTGGAGCATTTTGTTGTATCGGTGCTTGAACGCTAGCCACTGGGGCAGCGTGTACCATCGGTTGAACGTGATGAATCTGAGCAGGAGCTGTTGCAAAATTAACTGAAACTTTGAAATCTTTTGCTTCTACCTGAAGTTCCGCTACACCTTGTTCTTTTGCAACTTTAACAATCTCTTTAAGAGACTCAATACTTAATGAATCTAATTTCATGGGTTACACCTTCGCTCTTTCTAGATATTCACCAGTTCTGGTGTCGATTTTTAAAATCTCGCCCTCTTTAATGAAGAGTGGAACGTTAACTTGAAGGCCCGTTTCAAGAACGGCTTTCTTAGTTCCACCTGAAGCAGTATCACCCTTAAGACCAGGATCCGTTTCTACAACTTTTAGATTAATGAAGTTGGGAAGTTCAATCGAGATTGGACGACCGTTGTAGTAAAGAATATAAACTTTGATATTTTCTTGAAGATAAAATTTATTTTCACCAACTTGATCATGAGTTAGGTGAACCATCTCAAAAGTTGTCTGATCCATGAAATTATAACCATCGATGTCCGCATAGTTAAATTCCATTTCTTTTTCTTCCATGTCCGGCTTTCCAACAGTTTCAACTCCAGCCTTGAAAGTTCTCTCGATTGTCTGATTTGTTTCAAGATTTCTAATACGAGTACGAACGAAGGCAGATCCTTTACCAGGATTCACGTGTTGAAAATCAACGATAATCCAAGGTTTACCTTCGATCTCAATTTTAAGACCTTTTCTAAAATCAGTTGTTTGGTACATGAGAATGTTCCTTTAATCGAGGAGCGACTGTATCGCTCTGTAATAACTCTGTTTTCCGAGCCCGCTCATTATGGCGGATGCTGCTTTTGCCGTCAACAAAGTATGTCGGAACTCTTCCCTCTTGTAGACTTGGCTTAAATGAACTTCAATTACTGGAATTTTAAGGATTTTCAGAGCGTCATGAATGGCAACACTAGTATGAGCGTATCCGCCAGGATTGATGACGAGAGCGTCAAATTGCTCCGTATGGGCCAGTTGAATTCGGCTTACGATTTCACCCTCAAGATTGGATTGAAACCAAATTGTTTCTACCAGAGATTTAATTTTTGAATCTGTCCACAATCGAATGTCTTCTAGTGTATCAGATCCATAAACTTCCGGTTCTCTAAGGCCCAGCATATTTAGGTTAGGACCATTAATGATTAAAATTTTTTTCATAGAGAATTACCGGTAATAGTTTGCCTTATCTTTAACTAAATTTAGAAATTTATCGAAAGCATGCTCAACTTTAATTTCTTGCGTTGATTTTATTTTGACTTGATTTTCAATAATGGAAATAAGTTCGTTATGCCCGGCCTCTTCAATTGAAACCCCACCGGAGGAAGAATTTTTCATTTTAAGTTCTTTAACACTCACTAGTTTTTGTCTTGAAGGTAAATCGTCGGGATTTAATTCCAAAATTTTCTCTAGTAGCTCAATCGCCTTATCGTAATAGTGTTGGGCACAGTATAAATCAATCAGAGTATGTGAAACAATGGGTGTGTCAGATGACAATGAACTCGCATTGACCTCGTCAATGTCACCCTCTTCCTCAAATTCATCCGCATAAAAATCATCTTCAAGGCTTCTTTTTGGGATCTCGGCTTCTTTAAGGATCGGATGAT
The DNA here is from genome assembly GCA_945862475.1 of Bacteriovorax stolpii. Classification (GTDB taxonomy): domain Bacteria; phylum Bdellovibrionota; class Bacteriovoracia; order Bacteriovoracales; family Bacteriovoracaceae; genus Peredibacter. The sequence goes on along the minus strand of CAMAYW010000321.1, from coordinate 215 downwards.
CTACGCCTGCTGTACGATTCATCACCCATTCATCATCAGATGATGAAGGAGAGTCTTTAGATGAAATAAGAGGTTTTTCTTCAGGTTGATTTTCAACACCAGTGAAATTAACTTGCACCCAATCGTCGTCAATTGTTGGAGTGGTTTTAACTTCTTGAATGTCGGGAGCTTTAATGAGTTGATCTAAAGTGAGTTTCTTGTGGCCTACAAGTAAA
>CAMAYW010000320.1 GCA_945862475.1 Bacteriovorax stolpii | reverse complement strand
AGCAATCAAAGCTTCCAGGATTAAGGGTTGAGGTGTTAGGCTCCAGAGAGCTCTCCGGAAACCGTCCTTACGATCAAGAGGCTTTGCAACTAGGCTTAAAGTTTGACATACCTTTAGAAAACAGAAAGGCCAGGGGTTCGACTCTTTCTAGCGAGTACAAATACTTAGCCTTAAAAAAACAAAAGGATTACCTCACTCAGAGTCTCCTGCAACAATATAACTACTCACTTGATGCAGAAAAATTGAGCCAAACAAGATGGGAAGTGGTTTCAAATGAATATCAAAAAACACGACAGCTCTCTCAGGCAGAAAAAACAAGATGGGAGCAAGGGGCATCTGATTTATATATAGTTAATTTACGTGAGCAAGATACGGCCGATTCAGAAATTAAAAAGTGGAGTGTGTGGTATGAATATCACCAGTTCCATATTGATAGCAGACTTTTCTCCGGAAAGATTAGAGAAAGTCTTTAAATACAACTTCTATCTGAACGAATATCTTGGTCTACATCAATACAATGAAAGTTACCTTTTTTTAGACTAGATCGAATTCTTCCCTGAAGACCTTCACATTCTTCGGGATCAAGAAGATAATTAATCGCCTCTTCAAACTCACCGATCCTTAGACCCTGGATGAAACTTTGACAATCAATCACAACCTTGTTCGGAATGTTCGTTTTCAATACAAAACTCCTCTCTAAAGGCCCATCCTTAGTCATTCTACTAACCCGAATCTCTTCAGCAGAGACACTAAAGACAGTAAAAATAAGTAAACCAAAAAATAATTTCATTCTCACTCCGATTAGAATTCTTATCGGAAGGAGAATTGAAAATAAAAGCACAAGACCGAGTCATTAAGTTGGGTAGGAACTTTTTTCCCTAAACTAGACTCTTTTGCATCAGTTTTCTTAATGAGGATTTAAATAGAAGGGAGATTGCAAAAGAAATAATCTCAAATAATGAAAAGAAATCTCTTATTCTTGGTTCTCATCTTTCTTATTCAATCTGCCTTTTCAGGTGAAGATACGATCAGGGCATTGATACGAATTGAAAAAAAACAAGATCATCTTCAGATCACGGCAACTCCTCAAGGAGCTTCATTACCTACTGTTTTTTCAAGCAAGGAAGTTAGAAAAAAAATGAATCAATTAGAAGATGGGACTGAAGCAATTGTGGAAGGAAAAATTAATTATGAATTCTCAAGAATTGAAGGATCAAATTATTCAAGACCATACTTTGTCATCAGCAAAATCATGCCCATTTCACTTAAAGCTCTTGGTAACGTCGATAACACAAAAATCGAAAGTCACTTAAACATTGCTCCCCAAAAGTCAGAATATATTCCTCCAACAATTCCAATTACGACAGAAGTTGCTTCGGCAATTACCCTCACAACAAGTGTTCTCTTAATGAACGAACTGACTTCAGGCCAATCATCAAGCCTAAATAAAGATCTCACAGCATCACTCTTTTTAACGACAGGTATTTTTGCCACCATATTATTCATCTATGAACAAATTGAAGGGAAAAAATAAATGAAACATTTATTATTTTTAATCTTATTCTTTTCTCCATGCGCCCATAGTACTCCTCTTCATCAAATGAATAAGGCCTTTACCTCCATATTTGATTTAGGTCCATATCTTTCAGATGAGAATAGCTACCTAAACAAGAAAAATACGAAAACGATTCAAAAAAGCTTAGATGATCTTGAAGCTTCTTTTAAGTCTGTTGGGCATGATAAATTAATAAAACATGATCTTTTTGCACCATCATATGAACTCATTTCAGAAAATATAAAAGAGAGCACTCTTTCATTTAAAAATGATCATAAAAGTTATTCCTATTGGATTCTCAAAGAAACGCTGACCTTATGTCTAGATTGCCATAGTCGACTTCCTCAAAGTCTAACATCGAGCTTTCAAAATGGAGAGCTTACTTTCAACCCAAGCAATATAAAAGACCCTTATGATCTTGGAGTGACATATCTCATTGTACGAAGATTCTCAGATGCCAAAGAGTTCTTCATTAGAAGTATTCAGGAAAAAATAATAAAAAAAGAAATTCATAAAATCTTATTACCATTCCAACAAATTCTCATGATCGAGCTGAAAATTAGGAAAGATCCAGTTAAAATGGTCTCGATCATTGATGATTACCTTCAAAAGAAGCATCTACCCTCACAGATAGAAAATGAATTAAAACTATGGAATGAGAGACTACAGATTTGGAAAACGGATCCATCGATCACAAAAGGTATAAAAACTGAAAAAGATCTAATCGACTTTATAAAAAGAAGACTACAGGTTTTAAAGGAAGAAAACTCATTTAATGATGCACTTAAGGTGGATATGCTACTCGCATCAGGCATAATATCTGAATATTTTTTTGAAAATCAAAACTCCCCTTCTGCTCCTGACATAAGTTATTGGCTAGGGTGGCTAGAAAAAAGGCTAAAAAAAGAAAACTTTTTAAGTACTGGGAGTCTTTATTTTAAGCAATGTATTAAAAAATACCCAAAAAGTCCCCGATCGAAAGACTGCCTTGATGAATATATTGAAAGCGTAGAATTTGACTTTTCTGGTTCAAGAGGGACAGCTGTTCCAAGTGAAATAAGAAAAGAGATCAAGGATTTAGAGAACTTAATTATGGATAAAAAAAATAAAAATTAAGATCAACTTTAAATTAAGACTTACAAAACCTGACGAGGATCACATTTTATTTAAGGAGATATGGTAATCTTTTTTTGAGAAATAAAGAATCTGTCATTATTAACAACACAGAATTCTTATGCAAAAAAATGAAAAAAAACAATTTAAGATTTTAAAGGCAAGTGGTTACCCCGAACCTTTTTCAAAGAACAAACTCATAAAGTCTCTTCAAAGAACCGGTTTGCCAAGAAAAGAATGCGAACACATATGCGATGAAGTTTTGAGTCAAATTTCAGAGGGTACAAAGTCGAGTGATATCTTTAATAAGACACTCAAACTTGTCAAGCAAACCTCCCCTATCGCTTCCATTCATTACTCACTAAAAAAATCTCTTTTTGAATTGGGTC
>CAMAYW010000319.1 GCA_945862475.1 Bacteriovorax stolpii | reverse complement strand
GCTTACCCATCATTTGACGATATTTTTTAGCACTCCAAAGATGTATCGAATCTTCTCCGGAAATATTCAAAATCGCTCTTCTAATCACTTCGTCTTTTGAAAAAACTAACTGATCCTTATAGAGTTGACCTAGATAGTAACCAAGCTCTCTTAAGTTTTCTGGAGGAATAAGCTCACCAAGGTTATCAATTTCTGTTCCAAACTTAAATTTATCCCCTGAAGGAGAAAACTTCTTAACTCCTTCATGAAATTCCTGTTGGTACCTCGCTTCCACTTCTGAATCCGGCTCCAACAAAGAAACAAAATAATTGATGATCGCTGGACGGTCGGCGACCAGCCTTTCCATTAATCTATTGTGAGAGGCATAGGTATAGGGATAGGTTTCTCCCAAAAACTGATCACTTTCTTCATCAAGAGATATGAGGACGACTGGTGATTTAAAATTTTTGGCCGGAAGATCCGTCTTAACCCAGTAATCATAAAAAAAAGATTCCAGAGGATGAAAGGGATATTGAATAAGAATTAGAATAAAGGAAAGTGTGACAATCAGAGGAGCAAATTTACTGATTTCTATCTGCTTTAGCTTATTCAGCACTTCTGATCTCCACACTCTTAAACAAATAATCCCATTCGTGAGGTAAAAATTCCAACGTCATAATATTTTGAAAATTTCTACTTTTACCCACAGCATGGAGTTCATGAATTTTTCGAGAAGGAAGTGAATAGTATGTATAGGGTTTTCTTAATTTTAACCCTACTTTAGAAAGTAATTCTCTCTCTGCTGGGTAGTCTTTTAAATGATGTTCCAATTTTTTAAAGTAACCACCACCTAAGATCACTTTAAACATGAAATCAATGACGGGAAAAAAGAGAAAACTGAGAAACCAATTTGTCGCTTTTTGAATATCTTTTTGAGGAATGATGTACATCAAAACGGCTGACGTTGCATGCAGTAACCAAGCGAGAACACCCATCGCAAACATGGCCTTGGTTCTTTTAGGGGCCATGCCTTTTTTAACCTGAAGAAGAAGTTCAAAACATATCCCCTTAAGCTCCTCAGTAGAGGCTTTTTCTAAGAGGCTCTTATTAAGAATGATGCTGATACTGTTTCGCACTTGAAGGACAAAAGCTCTCTCTAGGGTTCCGTTGTAAAAGTAAAGCTTCGGCATGGGGACTGATAACTTGTAAGCTTCCTGGGAAGCCGCTTCGAAAAAACTCTGCTCATCTCCCGACCTAAGTTCTCTCGCTCCCAATAGAAAGAGCGTCATTGTATCTGGATAACCAACTGTCATGATGAGGAGGCCCAATGATAATAATAGGCAGAAAACAAATAACACTCCCTCCATTGTAACCCAAATGAAAAGGCCCAAGGTGATGAAACAAATAAGCAGGAAAAATGTCGCTCGCATAAGTAATAAAACCTGATTTTTTAGGAACTTACCCTATTTTACCACTGCTTAAATTTTATTTGCATTACTTTATTACAGCCTTCTGGCTTTCGGATGGACTTTAATCCGGCGTAGGGCTATAAAATGCCCATCGAGATTAAGCAGAATGATAGTTGATTTGCAGAGCATCAATAGAGTATGACATGGATAAGGAAATTCTAGGACTCATCGACACCATAGAGGATCTGATCCCAAAGGTGACTAAGAAACTAGAGAATGATGACCTGATCTGTGAGTGCTTTTGTGTAAGCGCTGGGGACATAAGGGGATTTTGTTCAGGAAAAATTGACCTGGACCTTATCCAAAAAGAGCTCAATTTGGGCCAGGGTTGCCAGAGCTGCTTGAATCGAAAAGATGATTGGATTGATAGAATTTAGTGGTTTTTTGATAATCCGAAAGGAGTTTACCAATGGCTTTTGACCGTCTTTTATTTGGTACTGCTGGTGTTCCCAATAGTACAGTTAAGAAAAACAACCCTGTTGAAGGTGTTAAACGTATCCACGAGTTAAGCCTAGATTGCATGCAACTAGAGTTCGCTCATGGTGTGCGGATGAAAGAAGAAGTGTCTTCGGCCTTAAGAAAAGTTTCTTATGAACTTGGAGTTCCTCTTACTTCTCACGGTCCTTACTACATCAACTTAAATGCACGTGAGCAAGATAAAATCGATTCATCGGTTGAAAGGATCATTCAAACAGCAAAGATTTCTGATCTTTGTGGAGCTGAATCGATGACGTTCCACGCTGCTTTCTACATGAAAGATTCTCCTTATGATGTCTTTGACCTTGTAGAAAAATCTTTAAATGTTATTGAAGAGAGACTCTCTCGCCTTGATATTGAAATTGAACTTCGTCCAGAACTTACTGGTAAAACGTCTCAATTTGGTTCTTTAGAAGAACTTATTAGTTTATCAAAATCAGTGACAAGCTGTAAGCCTTGTATGGATTTTTCACATCTTTATGCTCGTACTGGTAGTGTGAATGACTATAAAGGTTTCTGCGAAACTCTTGAAACTCTCAAGAACGAATTAGGTCCTAAAGCTTTGTCAGAGATGCACATTCATATTTCTGGAATTAGCTCTAACTCTAAAGGTGACTTGAAACACTTAAACCTTGAGAAATCTAAGTTTAATTGGAAAGACCTTATGAAGGCCCTTAAAGACATGGATTGCAGAGGTTACGTTGTTTGTAACTCTCCAAACCTAGAAGTTGATGCTGCGATGTTAAAGCAGTATTACGTCGCTCTCTAATAGAAAGATAATTGATGAAATAAAAAAGCCCTCGTAAGAGGGCTTTTTTATTTTAAGCTGCATTTAGTAATTCTTGAGGGTTTAAAAGATCGTGAAGGTGATAGTCCTCACCGGCCTTGAGGCCCACGATATAACAAAATCCATCCGCATGTGTAACTAAGAGTTTATCCAAAGAAAACATCCATGAGGCCCTAAAAACTTCTAAAAGATGATCCTTATCGTTTTCTTTATTGATGACACAATCAGTGGAGGATGAAGCTTCAACGGCAAAAACAGACCAATTCACAGGTACATCAAGAATGCCAAAATTGGTAGAAAAGCGAAGAACCTGCGATTGGGGAATGAATTCACCCTTTAAAAAAGAAAGTCCATAATC
>CAMAYW010000318.1 GCA_945862475.1 Bacteriovorax stolpii | reverse complement strand
GGAGTCATTTCATAGTTTCTTGCAATCGAGAAAAATGTTTCGCCTCTTTTTACCTTATGGAATGTTTTTTGAATCTTCGTCGTTTCTATTTCATTTGATTTTGAAGAAATAGTTTCTTCAATAAAAGCTGTTCTTCTGTTTTGCTCTTTTCTCGACTCAGGCTTAGCTAGCTTAGCAATCTCTACTTCTGGAGTTAGATCCTGCATATTGTAGCTGTAATTTTGTTGAGGGATTCTTAAGTAGTAAGTACCACTCACAAATCTTGGAGTCTGATTAATTCTAAGTTCTGGATTTAGTTTTTTAAGGATCTGTTGGGAAATGTTCAGCTTTCTAGCAATAAAGGAAAGAGGGACATTCTTTTTCACTGGAGCAAGTCTAGTTAGATCAAATAGTTTGTGTTTTTTCTTTGGAATGACAAATCCGTATTTTGCAGCGTTATTAACAACATGCATGGCCGCTAGGACTTTAGGCACATAATTAATTGTCTCGGAAGGGAGTTGTTTATTTCTAGAAAGTTCATAAAAGTCTCTTGTACCGTGTTTCATGATTCTTCGAATAATACCGTATTCACCAGCATTGTATGCCGACAAGGCAAGTTCCCAGCTTGAGAAAACATTGTGAAGATCTTTAAAATACAATGCTGCTGCTCTTGAAGCCTTGAATAGATCTTGGCGCTCATCAATTTCTGAGGATATTTTAAGACCATATCTCTTTCCAGTACCACGAATAAACTGCCAAGGACCTACCGCAGAAGCATGTGATTTTGCACCGAGGTAATATCCAGACTCGATAAGACCGACAAAATATAATTCTTTAGGGAGTCCATGAGAAACAAAAACATCTTCTATAATTTTTCTATATTCTTCACCATTATTAATAAACCTTTGGAAGCGTGCGTGATTTTTCTTTGTAAAGTAATCAACCCAAAACTCCATTCTCTTCGTATTCTTTTGTGCCAAAAAATTTCTTGAATAGGGGATTTTATCTTCTATGGTTCCTGGAAGTTCTTTATCAATTTCTGAAACGCCTACTTCTTGCTTTATTTTTTGATCATCAGCATCTGCTTCGGCCATTTCGTGCGTATACTCATTACCAATCTCATAAAGAGAAACAGGATCATTCTTATTTACATTTTTTTCTAAAATGGCACTCAAGTCAGTTGTAGGTTTCTCTTTCGTTTTAGTATTGGCAGTGGTGCAGCTAGATAAAATGCTTGCAGAAAGAATAACCGACGAAATGATTGCACGTTTCTTCATGAAAATGGACCTTTTAAAGTTTTAGACTTCATGTCATTAAGACTTATTGTATCATTAGAGGCAGGCATTGCAACAATTCTTAACAAGAAAAATCATAATTTGGTATATTTGAATCTATGGATAAAGAAGTTAATAGTGAATCGAAAATCATTGGCTGGAGAGAGTGGGCGTCCCTTACGGATTTGGGAATTCTTGCGATTAAGGGGAAAGTAGATACTGGAGCAAAGACTTCAAGTTTACACGCCTTTGATATTCACGTTGTTGAGTCCAGTGCGAAGCCTTTGGTGTCGTTCAAGGTTCACCCTATTCAAAATGATACCTCTTTTGTCGTTCAGTGTACGGCACCACTTGTTGATAGAAGATTTGTTACAGATTCTGGAGGTCATAAGGAAGAACGCTTTGTTATCCGAACAACTTTGGTGATTGCAGGTAAAAAGAAAAGAATCGAGTTAACTCTCACAAATCGTCAGTCAATGAAGTATAGGATGCTTATAGGAAGAGCGGCGTTAAAACAATTTTACATCGACCCAACTCAGTCCTATTTGTGTGGGAAAACTCTGAAACAGAAGCGTTTTTTAAAAGAAATGAAAACTACTTCGGCTGAAAATGATTAAAAAAGACCTGTGAAATTTTAGCCGCTAAAATAAAGTCATTTTCTAATAAATCATTATTTGTATGAGTCCAGATGATGATATGACATTGTCCCCAGCTCAGTCGGATTTCGGGATGATGTCTCTCTTCTTCGGCAATCACAGCTATGAGGTTTGTGAATTCAAGCGCTTTTTTAAAATTTTTAAATGTGAATACTTTTTCAATCCTTGAAGTTTCGTTTGTTAGCATCCATTCATTCTTCAATTCATTTATAAATTTCAATTTTTCTTCAATAGAAATGGGAGCGATAAAACTAGTGCAAGGGATACATTTTTTGTCTTTAAGTTCCATGCCTGATCTCCTAGACTCATACCAGTATCTTTTAATTGTCTGGAGTCGTAAATGCTAAGAATTCTCATCTTGATAGTTTTGATCGGTTGTTCCCATCAGGTTAGGATTTCATCTCCAGCGGTCAATGAAAATAGAAAATTACATGAAGCATTTTCAAAAAATGAGATGGTTACCTCTCAAGGCAAGGGAACAACAGAAGCGGCCCTCGAGATTTTTAAAAATGGTGGCAATATTATAGACGCTTTTGTAGCTGCTTCTTTTGCTATATCAGTTGAAAGACCACATTCAACAGGCATCGGTGGTGGAGGATTCCTTCTTTATTATTCCAAGCAAGAAAACAAGGTCTATGCCTTTGACTTCAGAGAAGTCGCTCCGATGGCCGCCATTACGAACATGTTTTTAACTAAAAAGGGTGAGACTCAGCCCCTTCTATCGCAAGAGGGTGCTCTTGCTGTTGCAACGCCGGGGTTAGTGAAAGGTCTTTACGAAATTCATAAACGATTTGGTAGACTTTCATGGGAAGAGACTATGAGGCCCTCTATAAAATTAGCAAGAGAAGGATTTCCTCTTTATAAGCAGCTCCATGAGGCATTAGTTGATAGAAAAAATCTTCTACTCCTTGATCCAGAGGCAAAAAAAACTTTTTATCTTGATAGCGGTTCTGTACCAAAGCTCGGATCCCTTGTGATTCAAGAGAACCTGGCAAAAACATTGGAAGTGATTTCACTCAATGGTGCGAACGGTTTTTACGAGGGAAAAGTTGCTAACTCCATTATTAAAACAATTAATAAAAAAAGAGGACTCCTTAGTCACAGAGACCTTAAGACATACAAAATGATTGAAAGGATGCCGGTTACGGGAATTTATAAAGGATTAAAAATTTATTCTATGCCACCTCCT
>CAMAYW010000317.1 GCA_945862475.1 Bacteriovorax stolpii | reverse complement strand
CTGGGAAAACGACTCTTGCCCATATTATCTCGTCACAAATTGGCAGAGATATACAAGTCTTCAGTGCTGTAACAAGTGGTATTCCTGAACTCAAAAAAATCATTCAAGCAATGATGGACCAAAGGCGAGAACTAGGAAAAGAGAGTATTCTTTTTATTGATGAAATTCACCGCTTTAATAAATCTCAACAGGATGCTTTACTTCCCTACCTTGAAAATGGTGACTTTCTTTTTATTGGTGCAACGACTGAGTATCCACATACATCACTCAATAAAGCTCTGATTTCCAGGGTGTCATTAATTGAATTAAAACAATTAAAAATTGAGGAACTTACTGGTATTCTCCTTCGCGGTACTAAAGACTTGAGCAGACCTGATCTCGAAAATTACATCAATGAGCTCGCAAAACTCTCAAATGGCGATGCAAGATTTGCTCTCAATCAGCTTGCGAGACTCGCATCTTTTAATAAATCAGAACTTCAAAATACAGAAGAAGTCCTAAGAGAGCTTTTTGAACACGCTCGGCAATATGACAGGAATGCCAATCGTCATTATGATGTCATTTCTGCATTCATAAAATCAATTCGAGGTTCAGATCCTGATGGAGCCTTGTTGTATCTTGCCATTATGCTCGATGGTGGCGAGGATCCAGAATTTATCGCAAGACGCCTTATGATTCTTGCAAGTGAAGATGTGGGACTTGCAAACTCTCAGGCCCTCCAAGTAACCACTAACGCCCACTATGTGGTAAAACAAATTGGAATGCCTGAGGCAAGAATCACCCTTTCTCACGCAACTGTTTTTCTCGCACTTTCGCCTAAATCAAATTCAGTCTATAAAGCGATAGATTTAGCAATCGATTATGTAAAAAAGAATCCTACCATTGAGGTTCCAGGACCTCTTTCAAACGTTTCGCCTGAAAAAAAGAATTATAAATACCCTCACTCTTATCCAGGTCACTGGGTGGAGCAACGTTATTTACCCTCAGACGTGAATGAGTCGTTTTATAAATCTTCCTCAAATGGATCTGAGAAGGTCTTAGTTGAGAACTGGAAATTTTTTACAAAGAAATAATAAGGCCCTTCGAAAAGGGCCTTATTTATTAGATTAAATTTTCTGGTTTCATCGTTTCAAGATGATGCTTCACACTTGCAAGGAATTTTGAACCAAGCTCACCATCAATTAAGCGGTGATCATAAGTATGTGTCCCATACATCATCGAACGGATAGCAATGGCATCATCCTCGTTAACCATAACTCTTTTCTTAATGACACCTGTACAGAAAATTCCAACCTGAGGCTGAAGAATAACAGGAGTTGCAATAAGAGTTCCAAATGATCCGTTATTAGTGAACGTATAAGTTCCACCTGAAAGATCATCCATCGTTAACTTTTTAGTCTTCGCTTTGTTGGCAAGGATATCAAGTTGGCGAGCGATGCCAGTCAGATTTAAGTCTCCAGCATTTTTAATTACTGGTACAACGAGACCGTTTCCAGGAACAGCTACAGCACACCCAAGATGAATGTCTTTTTTTATCACAATATTATCGCCCTCAATAGAAGCATTGACCAATGGATGCTCTTTAAGTGCCTGAACAATCGCGTACAAGATAAAGTGAGAGTAAGTTAAATTAATACCTTCACGCTTTTTGAATTCATTTTTAATTTTTTCACGACTCTTCACAAGATTTGTCATATCGATTTCATCAATCGAATTCACATGTGGAGAAGTTTGCTTAGAGATCACCATATTTTTAGCGATGGCCTTTCTCATGTTATCCATCGCAACAACTTCAACTCTATCAGACCCACGTAATTGTGCGACTCCAGATGGTGCCGCAGTGGCAGCAGGAGCTGATTTCGCTGGAGCAGAAGCTACTGGAGCCGATTTTCCACGATTCGCAATGTAGGCCTCAAGGTCTGCTTTATTGACTCTTCCAGCTGCACCAGAGCCTTTGATGTTTTTAAGTTCAGAAAGCGCTACTCCAGCTTCTTTTGCCATGGCCTTCACAAGAGGAGTGTAAAAACGGAATCCCTCTTCCTCGACTTCGGCGTGAACCACAGGTGCTGGTGTAGAAGCGACAGGTTCTGATTTAGTCGCAACAGGAGCTGGAGTTGAAGCAGCAGGAGCCGCATCAACTTTAGCATTCATATCATCTTCAATAATGGCGATAGGACGACCAACATCAACCGTTGCACCTTCTGGAAAAAGAAGTTGAACTATTTTTCCCTGAACAGGAGATGGGATTTCTGATTCTACTTTGTCAGTAGAAATTTCAAGAAGGATGGCATCAAGCTCAATCACTTCACCTGGTTGCTTGTGCCATTTAGTAATGGTACCAGTCGTGATTGACTCTCCCATTTGCGGCATGACGACTTCAATTTTTGCCATATAAATACTCCTCGTAATTTAAATTATAAGTTTAGTGCTCTACCCTTCGCTGCCATCACGGCTTCACCTAAAAACTCTCCAAGAGTTGGATGAGGATGAACCGTAGCAAATATCTCCTCATCAATACCTTCCATCGTTCTAAAAAGAACATATTCATGAATAAGTTCTGTCGCATTTGTTCCAACGATATGGGCACCAAGAAGCTCACCATATTTGCCAGTGAGAACCTTAATAAAGCCTGTATTTTCGTTTGAAGCAATGGCTTTCCCATTGGCCATGAATGGAGCTTTACCAACTTTGTATTCAATTCCTTTCTCTTTCAGCGCGCGTTCAGTGAAACCAACTGAAGCCACTTGAGGCTGACAGTAGGTACAACCTGGAATATTCATTTTATCAATTGCATGCGGGTGCATACCAGCTAAGTGTTCAGCAGCTACGACACCTTCATGAGAGGCTGCGTGAGCAAGAAGTGGTGGTCCAGAGACATCTCCAATGGCATAAATTCCTTTAACAGAAGTTTCATACATTGAATTAACTGCGATGAAACCTTTTTCAGTTTTAACACCAATTTTCTCAAGTCCAAAACCATCTATAACCCCAGTCATACCAACTGCGATAAGGCCCATTTCAAACTTATGTTCTTCTTTTTTTCCACCATTTGTTACAGTGAAAGTCACATCATTACCGTTATTCTTTGCCGTAATTCCTTC
>CAMAYW010000316.1 GCA_945862475.1 Bacteriovorax stolpii | reverse complement strand
TATTGTCTCAAGTCCATAGCACAGTGAATGTTCGATTCCCAAGACTTCTGGAATACCTATGGCTTGATATCAATATCCATCTCCCCCACCATGTTCTGGCCGGGATTCCTTGGTATCACCTTCGATCGGCAAACGAGTCTCTTAAGGCTTCCTACCCAGCCGATGTGAAAGAAGTCGATTTTTCTTTTTCATTACTTAAAAAATGCTGGAGATCAACGGAACTCAAACAAGTTTCCCAAGGTGTTTATGAGCTCATGGAGCGAACTACGATCTAGAGACTTCGAAACACACAGATGTCTAAAAAATAGACAATACTAGCGAGCACTTGAAAAAAATTCGCCCGCTCTAGGAATTATTCCTTTAGCTGATAGTATCCATCACATGAAAAAACTATTCATTTTGACCTGCTTATTTATATCCTCTTATACTTTTGCTGACTTCGATAAAGGGGTTAGAGAGGCTACACTCAGGGCGAATAAATCATTTGATATGAACACCTTAGACCAAGTAGGGAGTACGATCAAAAATAAAAAGTCAGGCGAAATCTTAAGGAATCACTGCCTTAAAAGATTAAAAGATGGTGAGTGCAAAGAAATCATTCACATGCTCAGTTTTGAAAATAAGGATCTTGTTCTTCATGAAAGAAGGGGTAAGGTCATTAATCAGGATGCTTCTTTCATAAAATACCGGTTGGAGATGACTTTTAAACGATCTTTAGAAAACTTTACGGACTTTGATCCTAACTACCGTCGAAGTCCAGGAGATTTTACTGGATACCTGGGAATGAACTGCATTTACGAAAAAGAAACCTGTAAGCTTCTCGTTTTATTACCTTTATCTATAGCTGCTGACCTCATTTTGCTACCATTAGACTTAACGATTATGCACAGTCAAAGGCTCGTTACACGAAAACAGGCGAAGCTATTTATTGAGAATCTTGAAAGTGATCAGGAAATGATTGAATTATCCAATAGAGAGTTTACTTCCATGCTAAGAGGACTTTCACAATTTTAGGATTTAAACCTTAAGCATTTTGATCAGATAACCGATCAGCCATCAATGAAGTTCTTACTTTTTCTGGGGTCCATTTCCCTATCTATTTTATCATCCGCTTATGGATTTCAGGATGTTGATTCATTCCAAGAAAGAATTAAATCAATCGATGTTTTTAAAAATCAGGAAGCTGTTCATTTAAAAGAAGAAATAAATAATAAAATAAATGAGATTGAATCTCTTAAGAATCCAAACTTTTTATCATATGATCAAAAAATTCAAACCAAGACGATAAAGGATATAAAGAAAGAAGCTGAAATCATTAAAAGTGAAAGCGAATCTATTTCTTTATCCCATGTTGAAAATGAATTACAGAAATTGTTGAAAATAAAAGAACAGCAACAAACTTACTTTGATGCAAAAAACAAAACGCAAGAACTAAAAAACAAGACGTCGAATTCCAAAAATCTACAAAAATACATGGAACTCATGAGTGCCCCAACAACGGGACTTCAAGATGCCATAATTGAAGGTCGATATCTTGTACTTAATAAAAAAGAAAAAGAAATCGCAGATGAGTTCAAGAAGAATCTTTTTATTGTAAGTAGAGAGTCTGGAATACAACAATCATTAGAAAAAGAAATCAAGGCCCAAGCACTAAAGATTGAAGAAGCGCTCAGTTTTGAAGAAGATAAAATCAGAAAAGTAAAAGAATCTCAAAGTCTTATTGAAAACGAGTTAAAGAGTTTCAACATTCATAAAGAAAACGTCAGTCAAAGTCATCAATTCAGCTGGAACATAAACACACTCCTATCACAAGATAAGCTAGGTGGATTTAGTTGTGATCCTAAAATAACGCCAAAGTATTATCGTTTTAAAAATTATCCCAACCTCATCGCTTTTAGTAATGGCAAAGATTACAACAGCATCATAAGTCTTGATAAAGAAAATCCACAAGACCTAAATCAAGTCTACACTTGTATCCAAGGTGAGTATGGTTGCTATGATCAAAAGGCACCCGCTCTTTGTAACCTAGATCCTGAATGCAAAGCTCAGTTAGAGAGTGCTGTCAGTGCTTACAAAGTTGATGGTTACGAGGTTTTTAAAAATAAGTTACTCTCTGAGGCCATGGCAAAAAATGAAGCTGATCAATTTAGAGATGGAAACCTCATCAGTGAATTACATAAGGTAAATCGACTAAGTGACAGTGATGTGAGAAAACTTAAAGAGATGCACCAAAAAATAAGCCTTGAATTACAAACATTGAAGAACACAAACGCAGAAGAATTTCACAAAGAAGTAAAAAAGAAAATTGACGGTATGGTGGAATTAGAAAAAAAGAGCCCCAAACTTTCGAAAAATATGCAAATTGGCTATATCTTTATGCTTCAAGGTATGAAGAGTAAGGTTGGAGAATTGAAGGGAGAGTATTTTTTAGAAATGAATTCCTTTAAGTTCTGTCCGGGTGAATCGGATTCAACAAACACCTACTGTGATCAATTTTCCGCTTATCTAAAAACTGTATCTAAATTCGATGACGTTCAGGAGATTGAGAATCTTTCCGCCAGTGAGTGCCCAGTCGTTAGTTTTAGAATTCCCAAAAATGAACTACCCTTACAGGAAGAATGCACCGTTAAACCCATCGTAAGTGGAGTGGAAGAGATGATGAAAATCCAAGAAGAATTAAAAAAGACCTATAAATGAAAAAAATACTAAGTTATTTATTGTTTCTTACGAGTTTAAACTCCTTTGGTATAGAATTTGGCTGTTTTCCAAAAGAGAATATCAGCTGGAAGGAAATTTCTCCGGGAGTCAAATTTTCTAAATTTGATGTCGCCTTTTCTCCCTATCTTAAAGAAACCTCAAAATGGTCAGAGGAACTCTCTCGATCCGTTACGGTTCGAATTTTAAAAATTGATTTAAAACAAAACACATTACTTTTTCATCGATCTGAACAACCAATGAATTGTAACCCAAGCACACAAAGATATATTGACCTACTCGTTAAAGACAGTGGAGCTGATGTGATCGCTGCAATCAATGCAAGTTTCTTTGTTATGCCCAGTGGTGGAATTTTAGGGATTGCGATAGATGAAAATAAAATTTGGTC
>CAMAYW010000315.1 GCA_945862475.1 Bacteriovorax stolpii | reverse complement strand
ATTTGTCACAGATCAGATGCTTGTGGATTTATTGCCGATAAAAAAGGGTTTGAGGAAGCTAATAAAATACTCATGGTAATGGGACATGTCGATTCAGTGGGAGAAGATTTCGCTGGAGCGGATGATAATGCCTCTGGTGCTGCCGTGATGCTCGAGATGGCGAGATTACTCTCTACTTATAAAAATAAGAAAACCATACGCTTTTTTATCACAAACGGAGAAGAACAAGGTCTTTTAGGTGCGACTTATTATGCCCGCATACTTGAAAAGGAAAATGCCCTAAAATCATTTTCTCTCGTTATCAATATGGATATGGTTGGCTACAACTCAAATGGAATTGTAGAGTTAGAAACAGATTCGTCTTATGAGTCCCTCGCTAAATGGTTTGCAGTTCTTACTGAAAGATACACGACATTAAAGTCAAAAATTACGTTAGGGGCATGGGGAAGTGATCATGTTCCTTTCTTAAAACGTGGAGTTCCTACTATATTGACGATAGAAAATTGGGATACAAAAACACCATGCTACCATCAAGAATGTGATAAACCAGAGACTTTAAATTACGATTACGCCGGAGAAATAACAAAGTTAAATCTCTCGGCGATTCTAGAAAAAGATCAAATTAACTTCTTAGATTAACCTTCACACCTGTCTTAAGCATCTTCTTCATCGCCGTCGCTACGAGGTAGAGAGCTAGAACTATTAAAAATAGAGACATCATCGAGTTCATGAGGGAAAAGTCTATTCCACTCGTTTTTTGAAGATTACTTCTCGTTATCTGAACCAGTGCCACGAGTGTAGTGATGAGAACAAAAAGCATAGGTATAAAAGTAAATGCCAGTCGTTTACCATTTTGATGAAGCCAGGCAGAGATCACAAGAAGTGTTAGTGCTGCAAGAAGCTGATTTGCAGCACCAAAAAGAGTCCAGAACTGAGTCCACATGCCAGAGTCAGTGTTTGCAAGTATAAGAGCGGATGGAAGAATCGTTAAGAGTGTACCTAAAATGGCGCCTACTTTCCCCTTAAGACCTGTGAGTTCTTCGATCAAGTAACGGCCTAACCTCGTTGAAACATCTAGAGTATCAAAGACAAAAGTAGAAAATGCCATCGCTCCAAAAGTAATAGCAAATGGTAAGTGCTCTTTACCAATAATAAGTGTGAGAAATTCTCCAATCCCTCTTCCGTAAATGCTTCCTGGTTTTAATCCAACCACATCGCCTGGGGCCATCATCATGATAATCGCCAATGAAATCAGAGCTACAAATCCTTCCGCTAGCATGGCCCCATAACCCACCGGATGAAGGTGAGTCTCTTTATCAATTTGTTTTGAAGTTGTTCCCGAGCACACCAAACCATGAAAACCAGAGCAGGCGCCACAAGCAATAGTGACAAAAAGAAAAGGGAAAATGGATCCAGTCATTTGATCAAAATGAAAACCAGTGAACATAGGTTGCTGAATGGGTTTCCCGCTAAAAAAGAGTCCAATAATACCTAGGATAAGAACTGAATAAAGAACATAACCACCGAGATATCCTCTTGGCTGGAGAAGAAGCCATACCGGAACCATCGAGGCAAGAGCGCAAT
This sequence comes from Bacteriovorax stolpii, assembly GCA_945862475.1. Taxonomy (GTDB): domain Bacteria; phylum Bdellovibrionota; class Bacteriovoracia; order Bacteriovoracales; family Bacteriovoracaceae; genus Peredibacter. Next base: position 1,521 of record CAMAYW010000315.1, on the reverse strand, counting down.
AAAGGCAGATGAGAAGCGCCCAACTTGTTTGGGACATTTGAAACCAATGAGAAAAATAGGTCCCTCCCCAGCAAACAGCAAATGTCGCGGGCACAAAAATAAGCGTATTTAACCAAAGAGGAGTTTTGAGGTACCTCTCTACAAGGCCCAAAATAATTGAAAGAAGTAGATAAGAAATCGCCGCCCAGGCAACCGCTCCACCAGGGTGAAAATTTAAGCCGAGACCTGACAGTTCATCGGGAGTAGAAACAAAACTAGATGCAGTAATGTCAGCAAAGGCAACGATAATATAAACAAGTGCAATCCAGATAAAAACCATCATGGCCTTACCGGCCTTCGTGCCTAATTGTTCTCTTGTGATATCCGCAATCGAATGAGCATGATGCTTAACGGAGCAAGTAAGTGAGCTAAAGTCATGGACCGCACCAATAAATACCACTCCAATTGAAATCCAAAGAAGGGAAGGAAGCCAACCAAACTGTTGGCAGGCAACAATGGGCCCTGCAATAGGGCCAGCTGCTGCAATTGCTGAAAAGTGCTGAGCAAAAAGGTAGAAGGGATTTGTTGGAATGTAATCGTTACCATCTTTATAAGTATGCGCTGGTGTTACTGTCTCGCTATTTAATTGAAAATGAGAGGCGACCCAAGTTCCATACTTAAAATATCCGATAGTAATGAAAATGAGAAACAGGGTTGCGATGAGAGGTAGTCCCATTTAAGCTCCAAATATGTCTTTAAGATGTCGGTTTAAAAAAATTCCATGAGGATCAAATTCATTTCTAACTTTCATGAAATCTTGAAACTTAGGATAAAGTTTTAAGAAATCATCTTTTTTTAGAGAGTGCCATTTACCCCAGTGAGGTCTTCCGTGATGTTTCTTAAAAATGCCTTCAATGCAATCAAAGTAAGGCCGAAAATCTTCTGAAATAAAAGTATGTACAGCAAAGTAGACACTCTCCCTTTCAAAGGCAGGTGATAACCAAATGTGATCACTCTTTACAAAACGAATCTCAATTGGCAGTAAAGTTTGAAATTGATTTCTCTTAATGGCTTCGCGAATCTCTTGGAAAACGAGATTAAATTTTTCCAACGGAAGGTTATATTCCATCTCCATAAATTTAACATCTCTATCCGTTGGAAAGGCCCGATGAGACCAATCGACTTTTTCTTCAGAGGACACAAACGATTGCATGATTTTATCAATAAGTTTGTATTTTCCTGAGGAGCTTGCAATCTTATTAAGCTGGTTATAAAGCCAGTTTTCAATTATTTTTTCATTCAGTGTGTGAAACAACGTTTTTGGTATCACATCCTCATTTGTCTCATTCATTATTTTCGTGAGTGACCAGTCACCCACTGGGAAATAAAACATTTCTAGATGTCTATTTTTATTAAGGCGATCTTCACAACATTTGATCGCCTCATCAATCGGTTCACGAAATGTTCTGACTTTCAATTTGTATGAAGGAACGAGTTTCATTGTGATGTCTGATATAACTCCCAAAGAGCCTAAACTTAAAC
>CAMAYW010000314.1 GCA_945862475.1 Bacteriovorax stolpii | reverse complement strand
AGAGCGATTGTTTTGTAGTTTGTAAGCATTCCACCTAGCCAACGAGATGTAACATGGTATGCACCACACTCTTCAGCTTTTTTCTTAACCATGTCTGACGCTTGTCTTTTAGTTCCTACGAAAAGAACTGACTTACCAGATTGAGATGTCTTCTTCAAAAACTCATATGCTTTTTCAGCAAGAGGAAGAGTTTGTTGAAGGTCGATGATGTAGATACCGTTACGTTCACCGTAAACATATTTCTTCATCTTTGGATTCCACTTGTGTGTTTGGTGACCGAAGTGGGCGCCGGCCTCAAGCAATTGCTTGACTTGTAACTTAGACATGAGAACTCCTTGGTGGTTAGATCGAATCACTTTGTGCCATCAACTTGATGGACCAACCAATTAAAGTGATTAGATTTCCCCTAGTGGGGATGTAATTATTTGGTCTAGAGTATTTAGCATGGCGAGTTGTTTAGGGCAAGGTTTTTAAGAGTGAAATCAAGGCTTTGAATATGAGTTTGGGACAACTAAAAAGTTGCCCCAAACTGATTTTATTATTGGCCAGAATCAGCTGGTGGCGGAACTAAAACTTTCCGAGGCTTAGAGCCCTGAGTTGGACCGACAACACCATGACGCTCCATTTCTTCAATTAAGTTAGCTGCTCGGTTATAGCCAACGCCCAGTCTTCTTTGTAGAAAAGAAGCGCTGGCAACTCGATGCATCGCAATACATCTCACGGCCTCGTCATATTTTTCGTCTTTCAATCCACCGGTTTCACTGTCTGATGTAATGCCATCAACATCAGTGTCTACAATACCATTGTTCTCAATGAACTCCATTGCCCCAGGATCATACTGAGCTGGGAGCGTAGAGAGCTTGCTAACGAGGGCTTCAATTTCATCTTCGTTAACATAGGCTGAGTGCATACGGAGAATATCAATTCCTTGCTTAAAGAGCATGTCCCCTTTGCCAAGAAGTTTCTCCGCTCCTATTCCGTCTAGAATAACTCTAGAGTCAATGTTGGTGAAAACTCTGAATGAAACTCGAGTTGGAAAGTTTGCTTTAATGACACCTGTAATAATATCTGTTGAAGGTCTTTGTGTTGCGAGAACAATATGAATTCCAGAAGCTCTTGCTTTCGCAGCTAATCGAGAGATGGAAGTTTCAATCGCCTTACCTGATTTTGAGAGCATGAGATCTGCAAACTCATCAACAACAACAACGATATAGGGGAGCTCAAAACCTACAACTTCAGCATCTGGATAATACTTATTTATTTTACACGTAAGATCTGTTCCAGCTCCTGTAATCTTCTTGTTAAATCCTTCGATGTTTTTAACACCGAAGTCTTTTAGAAGTGAGTAGCGTCTTTCCATTTCATCAATCGCCCAAAGAAGAGCAGCCGAAGCGACAGAGTGATCAGTCACAACAGGCATGATAAGGTGCGGAAGATTTTGATAAAGAGCTAACTCTAATTGCTTGGGATCAAGCATAATTAAGCGTAATTTTTTTGGAGAAAATTTGATAATAAGGGACACCAAAAGAGTGTTCACGAAAACCGACTTACCAGCACCAGTTGTCCCAGCAACAAGAAGGTGTGGAGTGGCCGCAAGGTCTATAACAGCAGCATCTCCATAAGCGTCTTTCCCCATCGCTATTGGTAGTTTATAGCTCGTGTTATTAAAATGAGGGGATTTTAAAACTTCATCCAAGTAAATCACATCACGTGGATTTCTAGGTACTTCTATACCGATCGTTGATTTACCCTTCATTGGATAAACCATTCGAATAGGAGCTCCCATAAGTGCAAGAGAGAGGTCATCAGTTCGGTTAGTTACTCCAGCAACTTTTACACCGGCACCAAGTTCAAGCTCAAAGGTATCAACAACTGGCCCCTTTAAAACATTAATGATGTTTGCACTTATGTTAAATTCTTTAAGTTTTTCCTCAATGGCCTTAGAAATCGTTTTAAAGTAATTGTCTGAAGGATCACTCACTTTGTGAGATTGATTTTTTGGAATAAGACAATTGATAAGTTCCTCGCTTTCAAAAAACTTATCCTCTATTTTATCTTTAGTTTGAAAAGGTGATTCAACATCTTCAAATTCTACGTCGTCAGAACTCTCATCGACTTCTTCCTCATCTAAAGAATCATGGAATTCCTCTTCATCACCCTCTTCATCTTCAACCTCTAAGTCAAATTCTTCATCTTCGATATTTTGCGTTTCTTCACGGAGATCTTCCACTGGTAAACTTCTTTGAACTGCAGTTTGAGAAATTATCGCTGGCCCATTTGTTTTAACTTTGGATGGAGAACTGGAAATAGTTTGAGGGGTTTGGGGAATTTGAAAACTTTTGAGCTTAAGAATGAATGGGGAAATTTTTTCTTTAATAAGTGAAAATTGTGGGATTTTTAATGAAGAATAGTCTTGTTTCTGTATAAAACTTGCCAGTTGAGTAACCTTTTTCCAAACCCAATTAGTTGTTTTAAAAAAGTTTTTCTCAGACACGAGATAAAAGAAACTTGAACCAAAGAACAGAATTGAAAGAAAGATTGTAAGACTACTCAGATTTTCTTTCATAAGAGAAAAAAGACCCTCGCCTAATGTTTCAGGCAGAATAAAGTAGCAGAGACTAATGGTAAGAGGGACAAGAGTTGCAATCACGATTTGATTTTTTACATCCTTGTTTTTCGTAAGAATAAAAGTGTGTAAAATCGCAAACGTAATAAATGAAACTGTAATCCATATTCCGCACCAATAGCCAAAATTAGCAAGCAAGCTGAAAAAATAGTAAGTAAAAAAATTGATCGAAGAGTTTTGATAACTAATTTCGTAATAGTTATCAGGTAAATTATCCCGATAATAAAAATAAATGAGATTAAGAGTTGTAAGAATAAAAAGAGAGTAGAGCTGAAATTTTAAGATTTTTTTTTCCATACTTAAATTGTATGGCGCACCCTGTTCTTCTGCAAGCAATTGAAAACGTAGGACCAAATAGGGGCAAAAATAAAAAAGCCCACGTTTTGTGGGCTTTTTTTATAAAAATGGAGGGTGCATCTTGCTATTCTGACACCAAGTGACCCTGGCACTACCTTCGCCGCAAGTGAGCTTGACTTCCAGGT
>CAMAYW010000313.1 GCA_945862475.1 Bacteriovorax stolpii | reverse complement strand
TCCTAATAGCGAAGAATATGATTTCTTTTGATTGTGGTGAGGTACCGATTGTTAAAAGTGAGAAGGATAAAACAGTCGTGGGTGTTCTGACTGATCGAGATATCGTTTGCAGAACTTTAGGCCAGGGTAAAAATCCCATGAACCTTTTTGCTAAAGATTGTATGACCAAGGAAGTTGTCACAATTGATGTGAACGCCAGTATCCCACAATGCATTAAGCTCATGCGAGATAGTAAGATTAGAAGAATTCCTGTTATCGACAAGAATAAACATCTATGTGGAATTGTTTCACTTAGTGATCTAGTAGTTGAGGCAGAGAGTGAAGAAACAACCAAGCTCTTTCATGATGTTTCGACACCAGGTCATTCTCCATCAGCACTTCAATAATTGTTTGGGGGATTACGATGATCCCCCAAATATTTCTTAAGCTTTCTTTTTTCCGATGATAAAGAGAACAACTGCGATTGTTATAAATACTAATGTGGCGAATGCGTCTGATGAAGATACGCCACCAATAGTTGATGAAAAATCAAGTTTCTCAGATAGTCCGGGCATAATTTGAGTGAGAGCAAGAAGAATTCCGGCGATCGCACCACCAGCAATGAGTCCTGATGAGAACAGCACTCCCGAACCTGTTTCAGAATCTCCCTCAGTTTGTGATTTATCTTTTTTCCTTTCGACGAACCACCTTACGATCCCTCCAACAAAGATCGGCGTAGAGGCAGAAATGGGAAGATAGACACCTACAGCAAACGGAAGGGCAGAGATACCACAAAGCTCAAGGACAAGGGCCAGGGCCACTCCTAAGAGAACCAATCCCCATGGGAGTTTTTGAGTGAGAATCCCGTCAATAATAAGAGACATAAGTCTCGCCTTAGGCGCTTCATATTTAGTTACACTTGAACCATCATCTCTTTTGTTAATACTTCCATTGATTCCTGGATCAACAAGATAGATCACTTTTCTTTCATTATTGACGAGATATTTTCCTGGGTTTAGGACTTTTAGAGTTTCAGCACTCGATTGCTCAGTGACTTGAAGAACTAAATACTCATTTTGATCAAGAGCACCTTCAGGTCCTTTTATTTTTTGCTTCTCTTTTAATTGACTTAAATCTTGAACGACATAGTTTGGCACTTTTTTTGTGTACACAGTAGAAGCATCATTTAAGAGAATAAGTGAGTATCCAATGACAATGGAACTTGTAAGGGCGCCAATAAGAAGACCGATTTGCTGATACTTTGGTGTGGCACCAACAAGGTAGCCCGTTTTTAAGTCTTGCGATGTTGTTCCTCCGTTGGAGGCGGCGATACAAACAACCGCTGCGATACTTAGGGCCCCCACTCTGTGTTCAGGGCCTATCCAACCTGCGGCAAGAAAAACTAAACAAGTGAGTAGAAGAGTTGCCACTGTCATTCCAGAAATAGGATTCGATGATGAACCAATTTCCCCAGTGAGACGTGAACTAACGGTTACAAATAAAAAACCAAAAAGCACAATCATGATAGCGGAAAGAAGATTGATATGAAGAGCTGGAGCGAACCAGAGCCCCAGAACCATGAGGAGTGTCCCAATGATGACAAATGAAAAAGGAAGATCCTCCTCAGTTCTACCCATAGGTTCAGAATCGAGATTTCCTTTTCCAAGAAGAGACTTTAAGCCAGATCTAGCTCCGTGAATGATTGTTGGTAAACTTTGAAAAAGTGATATTATCCCTCCGGCCGCAACTGCTCCTGCGCCGATATAGAGGACATAGTTTCTCCAAATCTCGTGGATTTCCATATCTTTAATAAGAATTTTTGCTGGGAAAAGTGGTGCACTAAGATTTTCGCCAAACAGAGATATCATAGGAATAAGGACAAAACTTGAAAGAACTCCACCGGCCATCATGATAGCAGCTGTTCTTAATCCTATGATATACCCAACTCCCAAGAGCTCTGGTGACACTTCTGCAGCTATCGCCGACCCCTTAAAGAAGGTAAAAACTTTTTCAGGGACATCCTTCCATAGCCTCATTCCAACATTTAAAAATTTGTAGAAAAGACCAAGAAAAAAACCACCAAAAACAATCTTCCCAGAGGATCCCCCTTTTTCACCAACGATTAAGACTTCAGCACACGCAGTTCCTTCTGGGTAAATGAGTTTCCCGTGCTCTTTAACAATGAGGGCCTTTCTAAGCGGAATCATCATGAGAACACCTAAGAGACCCCCAAGAATAGAGACTGTCATGATTCTCGGTAAATCGAGATCATATCCCAAAATAAGAAGAGCGGGCATGGTCACAGCGACTCCAAAAGCGATGGATTCCCCAGCTGAGCCAGTTGTTTGAACCATATTATTTTCAAGAATCGTGGCCTTTCTAAAGCCAAATATTTTAGAAAGACCTTTAAAGAGAGTGATGGATAAAACAGCAACCGGTATAGAGGCCGAAACAGTCATTCCAACTTTTAAGGCGAGATAAAGCGAGGAAGCTCCAAAAAGAATTCCTAGAATTATACCCATAAGAATTGGGCCCAAGGTTAATTCTTTCATTTTTGATGAAGAATCAATAAAGGGACGAAACTTTAATGCCATGGATGAATCCTCAGTTTGAACTTGTTGAAAAGACAAAAAAAAAGCCCCGTTTCGCAGTCGGGGCTTTTTTAAACCAACAGAAGGGAAGTTTTCGCTGACTTCGTCTTCTGAGGTCATTTGTAACAAAGTGTAGCGGCCTTGAAAATGGCCTCGAAGAAAAATTTGTAACAAAACAGTGCAAATTTTAGGGAACGACTTTTGCTACACACCTAACGGAGCCATTCCTAACGTTTTTAAAGGGATTCGCACTTACTTGACCATCTGCTCCATTAAAAATGATAACTGATTTTCCCTTCAAACTTGAGGTCCAAAACCAGTAAGGATCTCCAAATCGATTCATGTTAGGAAGGGTAGTAATATAAGTTGGTGCCATGGCCTTCAATTCTTCCGCCTTTGGAAGTCTCCACTCAAAATCATAGAGATAACCCATTTCATCGTGAATGCTGGCGCAAAACATGATCGCCTCTTCATAATTTGTATAGTCATCATATCGATCACTCCATAAGAAGCGCTTTTCTTTATCAAACCATACTTCTTTTCCTTCTTTTG
>CAMAYW010000312.1 GCA_945862475.1 Bacteriovorax stolpii | reverse complement strand
GATCCCATAATGTTCAATGACATCTCCTTCATTATCCTTTCTTCCCCAGAAAATGTTTTCATGGCCACAAAGGGGACACAAGACCTCAACAGGCACTGTTTCTTTTGAAGGTTTTCTATCTGAAATTTCTGGTGAATAAATATCAAACCCCATTCCCGTGTAATCAAGAATAAGGCAATCCGTTTTCCCTTTATCTAACCGAAGTCCTCTCCCAACAATTTGTTGATAAAGACTGTTGGATTCAGTAGGTCTCATGATCGCAATAACATCCACGTGAGGAGCATCGAAACCAGTTGTGAGAACGGAGACGTTCACGAGATATTTAAATCTTTTGCTTTTGAAATCAGAAATGATCCTATCTCTTTCCGAGATGTCTGTTTCTCCTAAAATAAGTTGACCTTCACCGCTAGGAAGATAACTTAATATCTCTTCAGCATGGTTTACACTACTACTAAAAATCATCACACCTTGGCGTTTAAATTTTTCAGTAATGTCGATTATGTTTTTTACGATGAGGGGAGTGAGTCTCTTCTGATTCTTTATAAGTTCTTCAACTTCACTTTGAGTATACATTCGATTTTTTTCAGTAAGTTCAGAAAAATCATAGCAAGTCACTGGGAGATCAATCTTAAGTGGCGGAGTAAGAAACTTATTTTTTATCATAAAACTTAAAGGAAGTTCAAACACACAGTCTTTAAAAAATCTTTTTTGTTCTGTTTTTGTTTCACCGTTATGTGAATATTCATAAATCCACCCATAGCCTAAGCGATAAGGAGTGGCTGTGAGACCCAATATGCATAGATTTGGGTTATTGGCCTTTAGCTTTTGAATCACTTCTTGGTACTGAGTTGATCCCTCCTCAGATACCCGATGGCATTCATCAATAATAAGAAGAGAAAAGTTTTGTAAAAAATCTTCTGGGGCCCTTGCCACTGATTGAATACTTCCAAAAATAGCTTTTTCGTTCCAATCTTTTTTTCCAAGGCTTGCTGAAAAAATACCAGCTTCAAGATTGTAGCTTTTATACTTTTCATAATTTTGTTCAACTAATTCTTTAACATGGGCAAGGATCAGAACTCGGCCTTTTGCAATTCTAGCAAGTTCAGCGATGACCACACTTTTTCCTGCTCCTGTTGGAAGCACGATGACAGCAGGGTCACGTTCTTTTTGGAAATACTTAACGACGCTCTGGACAGCATCTTTTTGATAAGGTCTTAGTTGATACATCTTTAGCTAGTGTATTTGGAGTATCCTTCCTAGACAATGAGGATCTTCGTTTTTATAATCCTATCCATGAAGAAAAGTGTGTTGTTCCTTTGTACGGGGAACTCTTGTCGCTCTCAGATGGCCGAAGGCTGGGCAAAAAAGTTTTGGGCCGAAGATTTTAATATTTACTCCGCTGGGACGAGTAAACACGGAATGAATAGGCGTGCGATCCAAGTTATGAGGGAAGTGGGTGTTGATCTGTCGACTCATTTCTCTAAAAATACCGACGAACTTCCATCAATAACATTTGATTTTATTGTCACGGTTTGTGATCATGCCCATGAAAACTGCCCTTATTTCCCAGGTGGAAAAATAATTCATTGCGGTTTTCAAGATCCCCCGTTCTTAACTAAGGATATGGTTAACGAAGAAGAAATTTTAACGATCTATCGAAGAGTGCGTGACGAAATAAAGGATGTGATGAAAGATTTACCTCGCCTTTTAGGAACGAATCCATGTTAATAAAAGTTGTGTCTGAATTTGTGGGAACACTTTTTTTAGTCATGGTGGTTCTTGGTTCCGGAGTTATGGGAGAGAATCTTTTTCCAGGCCAAGTTGGAGTGGCTCTCCTCGTTAATTCATTGGCCACTGGTGCTGGCTTATATGCTCTTATAAAATCTTTCAGTGCTATTTCTTATGCTCATTTTAATCCGGTGGTTTCGATCCTCGAATATTTCTCAAAGAGATTAACTTTCTCACAATTTTTCTTTTTTATTTTTGCTCAATTGTTTGGAGCTTATCTTGGAGTCCTTTTAGTTCATCTCATGTTTAATCTCACACCTTTTGTCATTTCAGATGTTAATAGATCTGGGAATCATTTACTTCTTTCTGAATTTATCGCGACCTTTGGTCTTATTGGAGTGATTAAACTTAGTGAAAAGGCTAAAAATTCTTCAACGGCTTTTTCTGTCGCTTGCTACATTGGAGCTGGTTATTGGTTTACTTCTTCTACCGCTCTTACGAATCCCGCTGTTTGTTTTGCGAGACTTTTTACAAATACCTTTGGTGGTATGGCACCCGTTCATTATTTCCCCATTCTTATATCCCAGTTCTTGGGTGCATACATCGCGTGGGTTTTGTTGAAAAAAATTGAGAATGAATCCTAAAACGCATCTTAGATGACTGTCTTAATTCTTTTTATCTATGATTGATTGAATTGAGGTTAGATTTTTAAAAAACTTCGCCACCTCTGGAATTTCTCTTTCTAAATGATTTTTTGTCGCTTCACAATTATGATAATAAGCGAATAGCTCAGCAAATCGTTCTTCCTCTCTTCCTAAACAATATTCTCCGCAAATTTGTTTTGTAAAAGAATTGACCTTTTGATTTCTTAAAATGAGATTCCGCCATTGCGCTGAATTTGAAACGCCATTTTCACCATAAAGACTATCCATTGTGTGTGCATGTTCGTGAAGAAAAAGATTAGAGGCCCCATGGTTTTGATAGAGATGATTTATCGCAATCCTTGTTGGAATATTAAAATTCTCATCAACAAGTCCCCCGGCACCTGGGATATTGACCCATTGTCGACTGTCCCCTTTTTGTCGAGGATCATTCCCGTCATCCAATTCAATTAACTCTGGATCTATTCCAACACCGCTGCCTTCCATGATTCTTATTCTGACTTTCCTTGCGAGCATCTCCCCCATGATAGGATCTGGAAATTTATTAAGTTCAAAAAGGAATTTTTCAATATTTTCAGTTTTAACTGAATTTGCCTTTAAGATTTCTATATTCTGTTCTCTTAAAATGGGTACTAGAGTTTCCATAGAGCGAGGCTTACTAAATTCAGGAGCGGGTGAACAAGAAAGCCTTTCATCACTTACTGGATTTGAAAATGAAGGAAGCATTTGAAAAAAAATAAAGAAAATAAAA
>CAMAYW010000311.1 GCA_945862475.1 Bacteriovorax stolpii | reverse complement strand
GAATCACGAAGAGATTTCCCAATGAACATCGTTTGATTTGAAAAGAAGAGAAGCTTTAGTCCAACAACGAAGGCATTCTTAATATCGGCCTCAATCCACCTGACTCTCATCTTGGGCTGTTGAATCTCAGTTAGTCGCTTATTTATGATCTGAAGATACTCAGGTTCATTAATTTCTCTGTTCGGAATGAGTCTCAGCATAATAATCACAGAGCAAACAATGGTTAAAACTGAAACAAAAATAATATTCAAAAAAAGTTCTAATATCCAAATGCCACCAGCAAGGTTTAATCCATCGTCTTGAAACGCCCAATTTATCGAGGCATAAACGAGGATGGGAAGGAGAACCATGGCAAAATTGACTCTCAATTCTTTGATCAAATGATTTTTAAAGGACTGATAAAGAGCAAGTTGAGTATGTTTTTCTATGTAGCGAATAAAAAATTGGTAAAGAAAAAAACCTAGAAAGACTAAACAAAGGTAGATGGCACCAAGACCAATGATTCCAATCGCAATCGCCTTTTCACTTAAGAGGTGCGCCACAATAATTGAGAGAAACCCCTCAAAAATAAAAACATAAAAATGATGACTCAGTATCATTTCTCTATGGGATTGAGTGCTGGCCTCAATAATAGAAGATAGAAATTCCTTACGTTCTTTTTTGAACTTACGGATATTGTAGACAATCGCCAGAATCAGAAAAAGGGCGTAAAGCATTTACTTGACTCTCCACCAAACTTATCGGAATTTCAGGGGATAAATATTAAAGAAAAGAGATAGGAGATCATTTATGTCAAATACTCACCTTACCCTTAAAGAATTCCATGAGAAGCACCTGAAACTTGGAAAAAACGACGTTATTTTGGATGTTAGAAATCCTGATGAATTTCAAGAGGCGCACATCAAGGGAGCTATCAATCACCCTGTTTCTGAAGTTGTTCATCACATAGAAGAACTTAAAAAATTTGATCACATTTACATTCACTGTAAAAGAGGCGGAAGGGCCCAAACAGCTTTTCAAATTTTAGCAGGCTCTGGTCTCACGAATCTTGTTTGCATTTCTGATGCAGGAATGGATATGTGGGTGAGTGAAGGTTATCCTGTTGTAAAAGGCTAATCAGAAGCAAATTTCCTCGTGATTTACAACATGGATCACATCGGCGACGTGGCCAAGTCCAAGACTGCCTAACTTAGCTTTAACTCGTACTGGAAACTTTAAAGTCGTAAGTCCAGTACAGTTAAAGCCAACAAGCCTATTTTGAATCAAATTTTGGGTGTGAGCGACAAGTAACGAGTTTAATGATCGATACTTCATCTCTTTTTCAAAAGTTTCCAAGCAAGATTTACGACAACTAAGCTGACTTGAAATTGATTTATTATCAAACCCCTCAAGTTCAAATCTTCGAAGGGTTACTGTTGGCATAAGATGAGAAGCCGTTAAGGGAGAATAGGCAACAACTGAACAGTCGCAATCAACCGCCCAAGCAGAATTTCCCATCACCATGGCAATAGCTATAAACCCCAATAATTGGGCCATCTGTTTTATCATGGGAAACTCATCGGAAAGAAGATCGAATACTTAATGCTATTTCAAATCGTACCAGTTATTTCCTGAGCTTATTTCAACCTTCAGAACAGTGGTTAAACTAACAGCTCCTTCCATTTGTTCTCTAACCAGTCGTTTCATCTGATCTAGCTCATCAGGAACCACATCGAAAATGAGTTCATCGTGAACTTGAAGGATCATCTTGGATTGGAGGTTTTCTTCTTTGAGTTTTCTTTGAATGTTGATCATCGCAAGTTTTATGATGTCAGCTGCAGTTCCTTGAATTGGACTATTGATCGCCACTCTTTCGGCCATCGCCTTTACCTGTCGATTCGTTGATTTAATATCAGGCAAAAAACGCTTTCTCCCAAATAGAGTAATGGCATAGCCGCTTTGTTCAGCGCTTTCTTTTAAACTATCAAGATAACTTTTGACTGAACTAAATTTATGAAAATAGTTAGTTATATATTTTTTCGCCTCACCTTGAGAAATATGGAGGGCCTGAGAGAGACCAAAACTTGTTTGCCCATACATCAAACCAAAGTTGATCGCCTTGGCACTATTTCTCATTTCTTTAGTCACTTGATCTAACGGCACATCAAAAATTTCAGCAGCTGTTTGCTTATGAATATCTCTGTCATGCTTGAAGGCATCAAGCATATTTTTATCTTGCGAAAAATGAGCAAGAAGTCTTAATTCGACTTGAGAATAGTCGGCAGATAATAAAACTCTGCCAGGTGATGGAATAAATCCACGTCGAAGTTTTCTCCCATTCTCAGTTCTCACAGGAATATTTTGAAGATTCGGATTATCAGAGGAGAGCCTTCCTGTGGCAGCATTCGACGGTTGAAAATGAGTATGAATCTTATGCGTCTTCGGATTGACCATGAGAGGGAGGGCCTTCACGTAGGTCGAGAGAAGTTTTTCAATCTCACGATACTTAAGAAGAAACTCAGGAATAGGACTTAACTTCATGGCCACAAGCTCTGAAAGAACTTCTGCATCAGTTGAGTAACCAGTTTTTGTTTTTCGAATCACAGGAAGCTGAAGTTTTTCAAATAAAAGCTCCCCTACTTGCTTCGGTGATCTCAAATTAATTTTATCACCCGAAACTTTTAAAACTTCGGCTTCAATTTCTTCAATTTGTTTTGTGAATTCTATTTCCAATTCTTTATAGAAGGCAACATTAAGATAAACTCCCTCTAGTTCCATGGCGGCGAGAACTTTAATGAGTGGTATATCTAATTCAACATAGGGTCTTTCAACATCGACTTCTTTTAATTTACTCTGGAGGATGGGTTGAAGCTTTAAGATGGCCTCTGCTTTTTCACCGAGGGTCTTAAGTTCCTGATCTGATTGCTGCCCAAATAAATCTGTTTGTCCTTTTGGAATAGGAGTTAGTTTGTATCCCAAAAATTCTTCAACAATTGTATCGACGTCATGTCTGTATTCAGGATTTAAAATAAAATGCGCCTGAGCTAGATCAAAATAATTAAATGTTGGGGTTATCCCCACAAGCATACAAAGTTGGAGCAAAGGTTTTGATTGTTAACAAACGAACGTAACGCCATATTCATTAATCATTTGTGCGAAAGTGCT
>CAMAYW010000310.1 GCA_945862475.1 Bacteriovorax stolpii | reverse complement strand
TGTTAAGTAAAATTTTACTCGTGGAAAGAGACCCAGCTCTTCGGGAGATCATGGTTGAGAAAGGTAGAAAGAGAAGTGAGGTTTTCACCTGGAGAGAAATGGCGGATACAATTTATTTGACATATGTTAAATCGAAATAGTGGGATATAATTCATTATGTATCATGCTTAAAAAAAGTACCTGTCTAAATTGGTTAAGAATGAATGTTTTAATTATCAATATTGATCAGCATTACCGTAGTGTCTATACGGGAACAATAGCTGCTGCCTTACTTAAAAAAATACCTCGTCTTAAAATCACTGGATTAATATCAGGTCCCAATGATTTTCTTTTAACGACCGGTCATTTTGAAAAAATTCACTTTTTTGATACAGAAGATTTTTTCTATCGAACGAAGAATCTTCCTGAAGACAAAATTGAGGAAAAAATTCTTCAGGCACTTGGTCCAGTCAAAAATCAAAAGTGGGATGTTACAATCAATCTTTCATCAAATCTTTTGGGAAGTATTTTTACAAATTTTTTAAATTCTAAAGAAATTAGAGGAACAAGTCTCAATAGTGATTTGATGAGTTTCAAACACAGTGATCCGGCAGCGTTCTATTTATCCAGTGTCCCTGATGATTTTGGGAGTTTTTTCCATTTCACTTATTTGTACCGCAGTATGCTTAAGCGGTTTGAGAAAATAACACTCTCCTCGGTATGGGAAGGGAGGCTTTTAGATGAATTAGATCATCATTTCGAAAGTCTAAAGAAAAAAAATAACAAGACAGATATTGTCTTGATTGATACCAAAATTTTAAAAAATAATCCTTCTGGTGACTTAGAATTTTTTGAGACTATGTATAAAAAATTTCATGATCATACGCGATTACTTCCGATACTCATTGGATCCGGTATGAATGAGAACCATCCTTTGATTGATAAACTTAAGCGCACTATAAAGGGGGAAGTTTATTGTTTAGATTTTCAGAACCAAGCTCAATTAAGTATAATTAACTCTGCCTCACTTATTATAACTTCTGATTTATACTTAAAGTCAGTAGCCGATATTGTTCTCAAACCTTCAATCTTTCTTACTGCTTCTTTAAACCTCAGTGATTATTCAACTGTTGCCAATAGCTTCCAATTGGTTATGAAGAAAATTTTTGACTTAGATGTAAGTTTTCTTGTGGGATTGGCCGATCAAATTACTACTAAGACTGAGTCAGGTGAGTTACCAGGGGAGGGGGTAGATGTTTATGAAACTATTTGTGAGCAAAACCTACCATTATTGAGTCCTAGGTCTGGTGGTAGCCCAGAATATGCAGATTGGCTACTGGGGGTAAGATTTGTTGCCTACATGCAAAAGATTCAAATTTCAGGTATCAAAGTCAATCCTGGTCATTATAAAAAATCCCTCGCTCGTCAGAGGGATTCATTTAAAAAAAATACTCACAGAGGCGTTTATTCTATAGGTATTGGAATTGCCAAAGCTAACATAAAAAATTTTCCAACCATTTCTGAAAATGAAGTTAAAAAAAACTTCGAGAGCTTTTTATCTTTCGAAGAGAGGACCTTTTAATTCATCTCCCAGTTGTTTAGTAATTGTTTGCCCACATCTTTCCAGGTGTATTTAGAAACAACGGCGGCCCTTCCAGCTTGAGCAATAGTGTTTCTTTCTTCAGGAGATGTGTTGACCCAGGTTTTAATAGAGTTGGCAAATTCATGAGCTTCATCCGCTATTAAGATTCCTTCCCTTTGCTTTAAGTTTAAACCTTCAACACCTTTGGAAGTTGTCAGTACAGGACGACCATACATGAGGGATTCAAGTATTTTTCCTCTTGTTCCAGAGCCACTTAGAAGGGGAACTAAGAGGAGTGAGTTTTCCAGGTAGACGGGCCTTAAGTTTAGGGGGGTGTCTAATAGTTTGATCCCTAGCTGTTTTAGCCGTTCTTTAACAATGGGTGCGGGTGTAGAGCCTGCTACAGTTAGGTAGACCTCTTCATCAAGAGTAGGTAAGACTTTATCTAAAAGCCAAAACAGTCCTTCTATGTTGGGCAGGTAGGAAAGTGAACCCAAAAAAAGAAGGTTTCGAGATGGCGGTAAGCTTAATTCTTCCGGATTGAGTTCTATAAGGTTGACCCCGTTTGAGGAGTTCATGAAAGTCAGGTTCGGGTAGAGAAGTTGATACGCCATCGTATCAACTTCGGAGTAGGTCATTAATATATCTGAATTATGAAATATTTTTTTTTCAAAGCGCATTAGATTAAAGCGGTAGAGTTTGTTAAAGAGTCCTTTCGCAAAAGGTAAGGGGGAGGCAAGGGTCTTCTTAATCAGCTCAGTTTCTACATTGTGGATACAAAGGGAGAGAAGAGTTTTAGGATTTTTACTTTTAGGAGGGAGATAATATCCCATACGCAGTTCTTCAGCATGAATAATCTCGGGCCGCCACTCCTCGATGAGATAGTCGACTCTTTTCTTCAAAGTTTCCGATACGGGCCACTCATGATAGGAGTGAAAAAATCTCATCCAAATTCTAAGGAAAATATTCCTTCTGGTGAAAGGGTAGAACTCAAGTGTCTCAGAGCTTAGCTTCAAGTCATCTTGATTCCTGGTAATCGCCAGAACTTTTACCTCGTGACCAAGTTTTCGAAGTTCCATCCATAAATGGAAGTTTCTTATCCGCGTTCCATTGATTGGGGGGGAGGGATTGTCTGAGGCGAGGACTAAAATACGCATTCGGATCCTTGTTGGTAAGGCCCATTTTCTAAAGCCCTCATGTTGTCCTGTTAATAAGGGTATTAAAAAAGACAGCTTCCGCCAACTCCCGATTCCTATGTGGTCAAAAAGAAATCTTGTAAAACTTTAGGATAAAAGTAATATAAATTAATGTCTAAACTCCTCCATCGCTTACCCTTAAGACACATGCCGGAATTGGATACCATTCGTTTCTTTTCCATTTTCCTTGTGGTGCTTCACCATCAATTTTTTACCAGTAATCCCTTCTTAAAATGGTTCACAGATCATGGATGGGTAGGTGTAGATATATTTTTTGGCATGAGCGGTTTTTTAATTACGACTCTCTTACTAAAAGAACTCGAAAAAAATAATGGGATCAATCTTAAAGCTTTCTGGTTCCGAAGGATGTTAAGACTATGGCCAAGCTGGATTTTTA
>CAMAYW010000309.1 GCA_945862475.1 Bacteriovorax stolpii | reverse complement strand
TTAAGCCTTGAGAACTAGCGGTATAGAGAGCTTCACCAGTGACAGCATTGAAAAGCCTCTGGCCTTCGCCCTGACCTTTAATCCATTTTCCTAAAGCGTAGTTTTCGAGTTGACGCATATGACATCCTTAACGTTTTTAATCACAATATGAGGTCGATTTTAGCATTGGTGAGACCGCAGAGGAAGATGAAGAAATAATTTGAGCTTTATCTCAATTTTGAAAAGGAAAAAAAACGGTGATCCGCTGAGCCAATGTAATTTGTTAAAATTACTAGAGTTTGTTTCAGATCGTCAGCTACAGGTCACTAAATTTTTTTTCATGCTAAACACTAGGTCATTTTAATCGATTCACATGGCATAAACTCAGTTATGTCAGTCTTTTATAATTAGTAACCTAGTCTTTTCTTAATCATCAAAGGCTTGTCGATAACTATACCAATTTCGCTCTTTTTTTTAATCTTAAATATGACATCAAATGTGAAAGATAAGATTCCTGAAAAATTATTTTAAAATTCGAGTCTAATTTCAAGTAGGCTCCTTTGTTCAATTTGTGACATCAAGATTGACAGGAGATGTATGCCAAAAATAGATGAAATTATTTATTTAATTCGTGGTCAAAGAGTAATGATCGATTCTGATCTAGCAAATTTGTATGAAGTGGAAACCAAAAGACTGAATGAACAGGTTCGAAGAAATATAGATCGGTTTCCGGAAGATTTCATGTTTCAGCTGACCACTCAAGAATATGAGTTTTTGAAGTCGCAAATTGCGACTTCAAAACAAGGGAGCGGCGGAAAACAAAAGTTACCATTAGTTTTTCAGAAAACGGCGTTGCCATGCTATCTAGCGTTTTAAATAGCAAGCAAGCAATTAAAGTAAACATATCTATAATGAGACTTTTCACTAGATTGCGAAGTCTTCAGATGCTCGAAGAAAATGTGGCAAGGCAGATAGGTGAGTTGAAGAGTGATACTAATAAGATATTTAAAGTCGTGTTTGAACGTCTGGATGATTTAGAATCTGAAAGACCTGCGCTTCCTCAAAGAAAACGTAAGATTGGCTCAAAGACAATATAAAAAAGGCCCCGTGGGTTACAGGGCCTTAGTATAAATCACTCATTTCTGAGATCATCACTGAATTTAAAATGGGGTGACCGATGGGGATCGAACCCACGACAACCAGAACCACAATCTGGCGCTCTACCGACTGAACTACGGTCACCATTGAGATAGAAAGACAATCTATAGGAGAGAGCCCTTCCTCGTCAACGGAAAGGTTGTCCTGAAACCCTATAACGCCAAGCGCATCAGTCAGATTTCTTGCATATTTTCCTGACCCACTGATAATTAAAGTATGAAAACAATTATTTTATTTATCGCTTTGATTCCATTTTCCTCTTTCGCCTCAATAATGGGGATATCCTCTCACCCTTTAAATCAACGGGCCAAAGTACTAAGTGCTGAAATGACGGGCTATATGTCTCAAAAAAATGAGATGGGGATGGGGCTTCGCTACACGCAGGAAACGAGTCGATATAGAATAATGGATTTTTCTGTGGCCGGTGGTCAGGAAGCTCGTGGGATGACTGTTGGAACTGGGATGGATTTTGAAATCCTCAATGAAAAAATAAACCAGCCGCGCGTTTCGCTTAAGCCTTATCTTCAGTATCAGCGTTTCGAAGGAACTACTTCGAACCTGATTGGTGCTGCTCCCAGTATCAGAAAGGGTTTTAGTGTTCAGGGGCAAGAGTTCTTTCCTTATCTCGCAGTTCCTACCGGGATGAAAATTGATAGTGTCACCGATGAATTTGTTTATTATGCTTCAGTGAGTTTTGGTGCGAGTATGCCTTTACCAGGAGCTCAAAATGATAAGATTCTTCTTACTTTAGAGGGAAACAAGAACATGGGAGCCTCGTACGATTACGTTGGTTGCCTCGTTTCTTGGATTTGGAAATAATATGATTTTTTTCTCTGATTTTGATGGAACATTGACTTTAGAAAAGCGTGAACTTACGCGTGATTTTTTTGAAATTATTGATCTTATTCACAAGCATGGGCACGAGCTCGTCATTGTGTCAGGAAGATCTATTTCTTGGGGGCATTTTCTTCTGACTCACTTTCCTCTTAAGGCCTGTATTATGGAAGGTGGAGGAGTCGTGCTTTACATCGATGAGCATGGAGAAATTGCTGAAGAGCCTTTAGTTTCAATTAAAGAACTTGATCGCTTGAGACACTTTACCTCTGAGATTAAGCACCATTACCCGCATGTTCCACTTTCTGCGGATAGTTTTGGAAGACTCACTGATCGGGCGATTGAATTTCATCTCATGGAACAAGCTTGGGTTGATCAAGTGATGAACTTCATGGACCAAGAAAAGATTAATTATTCAAAGTCCAATGTTCATATCAACTTCTGGTGTGGAGAGATTTCAAAATATTTGGGCGTTAAGTATTTTCTGGAAAAATATCGCCCAGGAATTCTCCAAACTGACTGTTGGTTTTTTGGAGATGCTCCAAATGACCAAAGTATGTTTGAACTTTTCCATAACTCCGTGGGAGTGAGTAATATTAAGCACTGTCTTCACCGTCTGACTCATAAACCGAGAATCATTCTTGAGGGTGAGGAAAACGCCGGGCCAAAAGGTGTTTTAAACTTTATTCAAAAAATTACCAGTCGATAGGGAAGTAATCTTTTAAGAATTTTCCAGACCAGTGTTTCCCAGTGTTAATCCCATCAAAGATTGGATCAATGACTCTCGCCGCTCCATCAACGATATCAAGTGGTGGCTGAAAATCATGAAGCTGCTGTTTCTTTTCTGAGAGCTCAGCTGGATCTTCATCTGTCACCCATCCAGTATCAACTGCATTAATAAAAATGCCGTCTTTAGCGAAATCAGTCGCTGCCGTATGAGTCATCATATTAAGAGCAGCTTTCGCCATATTCGTATGAGGATGGCGATCTTCTTTATAAAAACGGTGGAATTTTCCTTCCATCGCAGAAACGTTCACGATGTGCTTTTTCCCTGTGTAGTCTTTTCTCATAAGACCCACGAGATGATTACAAAGAACAAAAGGAGCAACAGCGTTGACTAGTTGAACCTCAAGCATCTCTACGGTTTGGACTTCTCCTAATCGGTGACGCCAGCTATTCGTTTTTCTAAGATCCACTTGTTGAAGATCAGCATCGAGTTTTCCAACAG
>CAMAYW010000308.1 GCA_945862475.1 Bacteriovorax stolpii | reverse complement strand
AAACTACGGGATGTTTTTTCGCCTCAGGGGGGCGCTCCACATACTGACTCACTCCAAAAATATATTCTTCTCTACCAAGAAGATAGAGAGTCTCGACGGTTTCTTCTGTGAGGCATATAATTTTCATACTTTCAAATCTTAAAGGATTCCTATGATAAAGGCCATTTTTCTCCTCCTCTTAACTCTGCCTCTTTTCGCCAATGAGGAACATGCTTTGATGTCCGTTCAAAGATGGAATAAAAAGATTGTCGTCTCTATCCATCACGATGAAGGATGGCATACTTATTGGAAAAATCCAGGAGATGCAGGGATTGCTTCAAGTTTTAAATTTTCTCGTGAAACAAAACCTTATGAGTGGCCAGCCCCAAAAAAATATATCGAAGCGGGTGACATCCTTACGATTGGCTACAGCGATCTTAAGCATTTTTTCTTTGAAGACATTGTGGGTGATTTTGAAGTCAAAGTAGGAGTCTTAATCTGTAAGGATATCTGTATTCCAGGAGAGGCCAAATTAAAGCTAGGTGAAAAGGATCAATTTGCTTCTAATCGCTCTCGAGCTCCTTATGAAACTTCAGAATTAGAAAAGTCTTTTAATGAATTACCTACATCCATAACGACTCCAAAGGATTTGGAATATTATCTCACAAGAGAAAAAGATCAGCCCAAACTCACACTCCACTATTCTTTAAAAAATATCAAAGACCCCACACTCCCCCGGGAATTGAATTTTTTAACAGGTTTTCCTCAAGCTCCGTGGGGATTTAAACGAGAATCTTTATACTTTAAAGATGGTGTGCTTTTTGGAAAGACTGAAATTGAATGGGATGGTGAGTATCAGGAGCCACCAGTTGAGCTTCCTAAAGATGGCCAATTTACTTCTCCCTATCAGCTACAATTTTTATTGAATGCTCCAGGAATGAAAAAGCCAGAGGTGATTACTTTAAAGATAGAAAATTTTTCCGTCGCTTCTCCTGCGTTAAACGATTTCTATAAAAGCATGCCCCCACTTGCAGGAAAAATAACTTCTTCAGCGGAAGAGAAAACCAATGGAAATATTTTTAAGTTCCTTTTATTTGCTTTTCTTGGTGGGCTTATCCTTAACCTCATGCCATGTGTTCTTCCTGTTATTTCTTTAAAACTCTTTGGACTTATTAAGCATCAAAATCTTCCTCAAAATAAACTCTTAAAACATAACCTCACCTACACTGCAGGTGTTCTTTCTACTCTCATTAGCTTTGGTATAATAGTGGCCGGAATTAAATCAAGTGGTGAGGAAATTGGCTGGGGTTTTCAACTCCAATCTCCTGGTTTCCTTCTGGTTATGATGATTCTCATTTTCATATTGTCCTTAAACCTTTTTGGTCTCTTTGAATTTAAGACACCAGGAGGATCCAAGCTTGGTTCCACAGAATTAAGTGAAGGATTCACAGGAGATTTTCTTTCTGGAGTTTTAACAACAATTCTCTCAACTCCATGTTCGGCCCCTTTCTTAGGAACGGCACTTGCCTTTGCTTTTACAACTTCTACACTTAATATCTTTTTGATTTTCATCTTTATTGGTTTAGGTCTATCCTTCCCCTTTCTCATGACTGCAATTTTTCCAAGCTCTCTTCATATTCTCCCTAAACCAGGTGCCTGGATGGAGAAATTAAAATATTTTCTTGGTCTTACACTTCTTTTAACCGTTATTTGGTTGTATGACGTTTATCTTTCTCTAGTGAATGCAGAAACGATGACCTTTATAGTTAATCTCGTTCTGATCCTTTGGTTTTTTGCATTTTTTAGTGCGAGAAAAATTTTTCCAAATTCAAAACTTCGATTTTTTATTTTTTTATTACCGATAACTTTTAGTGTTAACGCGATAAAAAATTTGGAATTAAAACCTATCTCTCAAGATATAAAGGCTGAAACTCCCGAGCGATGGGAGTCTTGGTCGGAAGAAAAACTAAATGCCAAGAAAGGTCAATTGGTCTTTGTGGACTTCACTGCCGAATGGTGCCTGACTTGCAAAGTAAATAAAAAACTTGTTTTAGATACGGATGCCTTTCTCGAGCTTTCTAAAAAATATAACATGAATCTCATGAGAGCTGATTGGACGAAACGAGACGACAATATTACACAATTTTTGAAACGATATAATATCGTGGGTGTTCCCGCTTATTTCATTCAAAAACCATCTGGAGAAATAATCTCTTTAGGAGAGACTATTACAATTGGAAAGATAGAGGGGAACCTAAATTAAGCTTCATCATCAAATTTAGGAGGAAGCATCATCAGATTTTGCACGACAGCTCTTGGGTCCGCATTTTCATAGAGTACTTCATAAAGACCAGAAAAGATGCGCGCTCTAATATTCATTTTTTGTGCAAGAAAATGCGCAGCTTTCGCCGTCTTATAACCCTCTACAACACTTTTTGACCGTGAGATGACATCAATTGGTTTATGACCTTTTGCGATTTCAATACCAAAAGCTTTGTTTCTAGAAAGTTCACCAGTCGTCGTTAGAATTAAATCTCCCATTCCTGATGGCCCATAAAATGTCTCTGGTCTTGCTCCAAAGACGCTACCAAATCTTAGCATCTCAACAATTCCACGAGTAATGAGTGCCGCTCTTGTATTGTGGTTATACCCGAGACCCTCCATGATACCACCAGCAATAGCAATAACGTTCTTTAACGATCCGCCAAGAAGAACTCCCTTAACATCCGTCGTTGGAACTGCTTTAAAAAAATCAGCTCCCAGCATTTCGCAAGCATGTAGAAGTTGATCTCTATTTTCTCCAGCTAAAGAAACAAGTGTAATCTGTTTATCGATAATTTCCTTTGCAAAGGAGGGGCCTGATAAATACATGAGTTGCGTACGATATTTTTCAAAATAAGTTTTAAAAAGCTCATCAGGAAGTTTAAGATTTTCGTGGTTAATACCTTTCGCAAGGTTGACAAGAGGTACTCCTCGTTCCAGAAGTTGCATCATCTCGTGCTCATTACGCATGCAAAAATCTTCGATCGCAGACATGGGAAGACCCGAGATAATAAGCTCTATCTCACCTGTTTTTAACTCTTGGACTTCTTTCCAAGAGAGGGCTGCACAAATAGACTTTGGTAGTTTCTGGCCAGGAAGATAAGTGGCATTTTCACCACGATTTATTTCGTCATAATTTTCTTTAGAACGAACGAGAATTATTACTTTTTCAAAATTTTGAGTGAG
>CAMAYW010000307.1 GCA_945862475.1 Bacteriovorax stolpii | reverse complement strand
CTGCTCCGGCGCTTGGTTGAAATCCAATACCAAAGAAATGACATGGACTTTCATCGTGGAACTTTTCGTGTTCGCGGGGACGTTGTGGAAGTTTTTCCAGCTTATGAGGACTCGCAAATTGTTAGGATCGAATTTTTTGATGATGTGATCGACGGCTTATTTATCGTGGATCCAATCAGAGGAAAAGTGATAGAGCCCCTAAATCGAGTCGATATTTATCCAAAAAGCCACTATGTAGTAAGTAAGGATAAGATGAAGTCTGCCATTGAAGAAATTAAGATCGAATTACGTGAGAGGCTAGTGGAATTAAAGGAACAGAACAAACTTATTGAAGTTCAGCGTTTGCAACAAAGGACATTACTCGATCTAGAGATGATGGAAGAGATGGGATTTTGTCCTGGTATCGAAAATTACTCCCGTCATTTAGCAGGAAATAAAGCAGGAGACCCTCCTTTTACGTTACTTGATTACTTTAAAAAAGATTTTTTATTGATTGTCGATGAATCACACATATCCATTCCCCAAGTTGGAGGGATGTATAAAGGCGATAGAGCGAGAAAACTAACCTTGGTAAATTATGGTTTCCGCCTGCCAAGTGCACTTGATAACAGACCTTTGAATTTCCCGGAATTTGAAACGAAATTAGATCAAGTCCTTTTTGTCTCAGCAACTCCCGCCAATTATGAGTTAGAAAAAACACAGGGAGAGTATGCTGAACAAATCATCCGGCCAACTGGTCTTTTAGATCCCGTCATTGAATTTAAAGATGCTAAAAATCAAGTAGACGATATGCTACTAGAAGCTAAGAAGGTGATTGCACAAGGGTACCGTGTTCTCATTACCACACTCACCAAGCGTTTGGCCGAAGAATTGACTTCTTTTTACAAAGGAGTTGGCATGAGGATTAAGTATCTTCATTCTGACATTGATACCCTGGAGCGAATGGAAATCCTAAGAGATTTACGTCTTGGGGAATTTGATATCCTGGTAGGGATTAATCTTCTCCGTGAGGGGTTAGATATTCCCGAGGTAGCCTTGGTTGGAATTTTGGACGCCGACAAAGAGGGGTTTCTCCGGTCAACAAGATCATTGATTCAAACGATAGGCCGTGCTGCCAGGAACTCAGAGGGCAGGGTCATACTTTATGGTTTTAAAAAAACACCAAGTATTATAGAAGCCATGAGGATAACAAGCGAGAGGAGAATTAAACAAAGTGAGCATAATCAAAGGTATGGTATAACACCCAAAACGATTATTAAAACCGTAAGCGGAGGGGTCATTGAGGTGCTTAGAGGGACCAAGAAGTCCGACAAGAAAGGACGGGTTAAAGAAATTTTAAAGGTTGAGCTTTCGGCCGAGGCAATTGATGCTAAAATCAAAGAACTCAAACAACTCATGAAGGAAGCTGCAAAGGGTCTTCAATTTGAAGAAGCGGCCAAGCTCCGGGATGAGGTTAAAAAGCTATCAGAATTAAGGTTTATGCTATGAAGTTGTGGTTCTTCTTCTTCTTACTGTTTCCTTGCATGGGTTTTGCACAAGTTAAACCTCTGGCGTTCATTATTGAGATTAATGACCGTAGTATTCATGTTCTCTCTCCAGAGAAAAAGAATAATATGTTTTCTGTGATCGTTGAAAACAAGTCTTTATCTGATCAAGTTGGCAAATTTGTAGTCGGCAATAAAATCATAAAATTTATTTCTGTCAAAACAGGAAGAACTGAAAGTATAGAAATTGAAAATAAAACTTCTTCAACCGTCGTATTTATCCCTGTAAGTCCGGCCTCCCAGGAAGTCCCTTTGAATTTTGGCAAAAAGGCTTATGAAATCCCATCAAAAGAATAATGTTCAAAAAGTTGTCCTTGTTATTTCGGACCTGCATTTAAGTGCCGGAAAAATGATTAAAGGTAAAAGAAACCTCCTTGAGGATTTTCACTACGACAATGAATTGATCGACTTTCTAAAATATTACTCCTCAGGCGATTATGAAGGCATTGAAGTAGAACTTGTTATTAATGGCGACTTTCTTGATTTCCTTGCTGTGCCCTATGTCGAGTTTTATGATGATGAATTCTGGAGTGAGTCAGCAGCAATGGCTAAACTTCGGATGATTATGAATGCCCATACTGGCGTACTTGATGCTCTCAAAAATTTTCTTACTGTTCCTCAGAAACGGATTGTTTATATTATTGGGAATCATGATGCTGAGTTTGTTTTCGATTCCCTTAAAGAGGAATTCTTAGCCTATTTCGGTTCACACCGGAATAATTTTATCCTATCTAATTCAATTTCTACCCACATGCCAGTCAAGGGTGTCTGTATTCAGCATGGTCACCAGTATGAGAGAGCTCATGAGTTTGACCAGGAAAATGCAGTGATTGAAACGCTTAATGGGGAAAAATATTTCATTCCCCCTTGGGGCTCATATTATGTAACTAACGTAATCAATAAATATAAGCAGGAACGTAGTTTTATTAATGCTGTAAGACCCGTCAAGCATTTCCTGATTCACGGAATTCTCTTTGATACTTTCTTCACTATCCGCTTCATGCTTTCAAATTTTTACTATTTTGTCATGGTTCGTTTCTGGCATTTCTACATGGTCAAACGCAGTCTAAAGCAAGTACTAGAAGACTTAATCAGAGAGCTTGAGCTTTTTCAGGACTATGAAACACTTACGAGACATTTTTTTGAAGTTAACAAAGAATCAAAAGTCCTTATCGTTGGGCATACCCATAACCCAACACTTCGAATTTTTAATGATGGAACTACTTTTATTAATACCGGGACATGGACCAAGATGATTAATCTTGATTTGGGTCAGTGGAACAATGGGAATGTTCTGACTTATGCTAAGATCTTGGTTAAAAAATTGGATTATGAAATTGAGGATTTTGATAAATACGTAGAAGTGGACTTGAAGCATTGGATGGGGATAAATAATTTACCCTATTCTGAATATCATTAGAGAAGAGAGTTAATTTTATCTATCAGCTTTCTGGAGTGCAGTGGGTAACTCATGATGTGGCTTACTCCTAGTCGAGCAGAAAGTATTTGGGTTGCCTCTTCATGGACGTCAGCAAAGACAATAAAGTTCTTTTGACTTTCAAGCTGCAGGTAGATTTCCGAAGAGAGAACTTTGGCTTCGATCAAAACAAAAAAATCATTTTTTCCATTGATAATATCTATAGCTTCGTTAGAGTTAGAAGCTTCTATCACATGAAAAAATCCATTTTTAGTGAGCATGTCCCTTATGAGGGCCCGAAACTCTTCGTTTTCATCACAGATTAATATCGGATTAGAGTAATTCATTAATCAATCATACC
>CAMAYW010000306.1 GCA_945862475.1 Bacteriovorax stolpii | reverse complement strand
ACCATCGACTCAAAGTAATTAATTTCTTCCTGACCGACTTCTTTTTTAAATAAGTCTTTCAATCCCTCTTGGATAAGCTGCCACATCCAATCAATTCCTTGCCTATTTCTTTTCTCTAGGATGTTAGGTTGTTGATCAGCGAAGTAAGTCTCAATAAAGTGATAAATTTCGGGAAGGCCAGCCTTTGTTAATGATGAGCAAGATAAGACAGGAGGAATTTTTCCATCATGCCTTAGAATTTGAAGTGCCATTTGGTAATCATGCTTTGCTTTTTGGATAATCTTTTGCTGATCACCATCATCTTTTGTGACCACTACCATATCCACTACTTCTAAAATCCCACGCTTAATACCCTGAAGATCGTCACCAGCTCCAGGTTGAAGAAGCATGACAAAAAGATCAACCATTTGAGAAACCGTGGTTTCAGATTGGCCAACTCCTACAGTTTCAATCAACACGTAATCAAAACCAAAAGCTTCACACAGAAGAAGAGCTTCTCTCGTTCTTCTCGCCACCCCTCCTAAACTCTCACCTGAAGGACTAGGTCTAATATAAGCAAGTGGATCAATTGCTAATTCATTCATCCTTGTTTTATCTCCAAGAATAGATCCACCACTCACCTTAGACGTCGGATCAACAGCCAAAACGGCAACGGATTTATTTTTTGAAGTTAGTAATTTTCCAAAGGACTCAATGAAAGTCGATTTCCCTACTCCAGGAGTTCCAGAAATTCCAATTCTCTTGGAGTTTCCAGACATGGGGAGAATCAAATGAATGAGCTCTTGGGCCATTTTCTGGTGGTCAGGATTAGTGGATTCAATCAACGTAATCGCTTTAGAAAGAACCGTTCGGTTCTTGTTTCTAATTCCCTCTAAATAATCCTGAACTTCATAGGACTTACTCATTTGTGCCCTAAGTTTTCAATTAATCTTTTCATTAAATCTTTTGCGGCATCAGAAATGACTGTTCCAGGACCAAAGATCCCCGCCACTCCCATGTTATATAGTTTCTCATAATCTTGCGGAGGAATCACTCCACCGATTGTCACAAGAATATCTTCACGATTGAGTTTTCGAAGTTCAGCTTTAAGTTCCGGAACAAGAGTTAAGTGGCCTGCGGCCAAAGAAGAAACTCCAATCACATGAACATCATTTTCAGCTGCTTGTTTTGCTGTTTCTTCAGGTGTTTGAAAAAGAGGTCCCACATCGACATCAAATCCTAGATCTGCAAACGCTGTCGAAATCACCTTCTGACCACGGTCATGTCCGTCCTGGCCCATTTTTGCAATCAGTATCCTAGGTCTTCTTCCCTCTTTCATTTGAAATTTTTCTATGAGTGCTTTTAATTCAGTCACGTCAACCTTACCTTGCTCTACTTCTTTTAAGTATACACCTTGTATCGTTCTAATTTCAGCTTTGTGCCGTCCAAACACCTTTTCCATAGCATAACTCATTTCTCCAACTGTCGCATATGCTCGGGCGGCCTCAACTGCCAATTCAAGAAGGTTACCCTGACCACTTTGTGAAGCTTCAGTCATGGCCTCTAATTTTTTTTGTACTAACCCCTCATCACGCTCGGACTTTAATTTTTTTAGTCGTTGAATCTGTTTTTCACGAACTTCGGAATTCTCTACTTGAAGTATTTTAGGCACATCATCTTTTTGTCTTTTAAAAATATTGACTCCGATAATGGGTTGAACTCCAGAATCAATTCTTCCCTGAGTTCTAGCAGCTGCCTCTTCGATTCTCATTTTAGGAATACCCTTGGCTATGGCCTCTGACATTCCTCCGAGTGATTCAACTTCTTCAATATGTGCCCAAGCCTTCATCGCTAACTCTTGAGTGAGAGATTCAACGAAATAGCTTCCTCCCCAAGGATCAATCACATCACAGGTGTCTGTTTCAGTCTGAATAAAGATTTGGGTATTTCTAGCGATCCTAGCGGAAAAATCTGACGGAAGAGCAAGAGCTTCATCCAAAGAATTTGTGTGTAAGCTCTGGGTATGTCCGTGTGCAGCAGCAAGTGCTTCAATGCCAGTTCTTGTAACATTGTTAAAGACATCTTGAGCGGTTAAGCTCCAACCAGATGTTTGAGAGTGAGTCCTAAGAGCAAGAGACTTTTGGTTCTTAGGATTGAAGTCTGAAACAATTTTACTCCATAAAAGTCTTGCCGCACGCATTTTGGCAATCTCCATAAAGTAATTCATCCCAATCGCCCAAAAAAATGAAAGCCTGGGGGCAAAATGATCAATATCTAGACCAGATTTTATTCCGGTTCTTAAATACTCGAGTCCATCTGCGAGAGTATAGGCCAACTCAAGATCGGCGGTCGCACCGGCCTCTTGCATATGATAGCCAGAAATCGAAATAGAATTAAATTTAGGCATGTTTTTAGAAGTGTAGCTAAAGATATCTGCAATAATTCTCATCGAGGGAGCTGGAGGATAAATATAAGTATTTCTCACCATGAATTCTTTAAGAATATCATTTTGAATCGTACCGGTAAGTTTATCTGGACTCACTCCTTGTTCCTCTCCTGCTAAAATAAATAAAGCAAGAATAGGAATAACCGCACCGTTCATGGTCATCGAGACTGACATCTGATCCAGTGGAATTCCTTGAAAAAGAATTCTCATATCTAGGATGGAGTCGATGGCAACACCTGCCATACCGACGTCCCCTTTTACTCTTGGGTGATCAGAATCATAACCTCGATGGGTGGCAAGATCAAAAGCGATAGAAAGACCCTTTTGACCTTTAGAGAGATTCTCGCGATAAAAGCGGTTCGATTCTTCAGCTGTAGAAAATCCCGCATACTGTCTGATGGTCCAAGGTCTTACGGAATACATGGAGGCATAAGGTCCTCGTAAAAAGGGCGAGCAGCCAGGCAGAGTATGAGTTAAGTTTTTAAATTTAACATCGGCAGGATGATAAGAAGTTTTAAGTTCAATTCCCTCAGGAAAATTAAGAACAGAGGAACTCTTAGGTGAATCTAATTCAGGCAAGGACCACGGAATTTTTGTAAAGTCTTTCATGCGTCTTGTCCCCTAAAAGTCGTCAGTATCTCTTTCAAACCATCGTAAACATTTTGGCCTGAAAAAATATTTTTACAGGTATCAATCTCATACTTTCCTGCTACAAATCGATTCTTTGTTTTAATCACCTCATGGAAATCTCTTAATTGAGGATAATCATCATCAGAAGAACAAATAACGACAATTCCTTCATCTCTTTTAGAAAGATTCAATTTAAAATGCTCTTTATCAAATTCAGATGTCCCCGAATCAATCACCTCTAAACCGAGTAATCCAAAATAATTCTTAGT
>CAMAYW010000305.1 GCA_945862475.1 Bacteriovorax stolpii | reverse complement strand
CCTTTTTTCACCCATCTGAAGTCATCAAACGAGAAGTTGTTAAAAACCTCGTCTTAAGGATGAGAAAGGTTGCTTGGAATAGAGCAGAGAAGTTAGTGAGTCTAAAAAATGAAACTGAAAAGAATAAGTATATTAAAGAGATTTCTAAGCACACTGTCTATCTAGATACCTTAGTCCTTGAACTCGATCCTTTCTTGGCCTTACCTCCAGGAGTGCTTATCCCCCAGAAATTAAGGGAGAGTACATGGAAAGCACTAAGTAAAATCTATGAGGCGATAGGTGTGTCAGCACCAGAGACTGAACTAGAAAAAGATTTTGCAAGTCTCTTCAGTAATATTTAAATTCAGATTTATGAAGTTTATCAAATCTCCAGAACAGGATTCGACATGTCATTTTTAAAGATCGCCTCTCAACTGAATCGGAAAGGTGATCATTTCATAAAACAAAAGGGAATCAAAGACTTTCATAAGAAGGCATCTGAGCTTCTTTCAGAATCTGATCTTTTGGATAAATTTCATATTTCGCCAATTTTAGAGTCCATCTTTAAGCCCACAAATAAACAACACTTCAAGAATCTGGAATTTAGTGATCTTCCTGTGACAATCTCTCAAGGAGAGTTTTGTTTTATCGATATTTATTTTTGGAGAAGAAGACCGACAGTTGTTCATAATCATCATTTTACGGGCGCATTCATGTGCCTTAGTGGAAATAATGTTGATCTGGAATTCAAGTTTAAGAAGACGAAGAAGCTTGGAAAATATCATGATCTGGGAGACCTCACGTTAAAGCATACGAGAAACCTTCTTCCTGGAGATATTGCTGAAATTGGTTTGATGGATAAATTCATCCATCAAAATCACCATCAAGCCGACTTAACGGTCAATCTTTGCTTCAGAACCCCTCAAGACCCTAAAAAAAGTCTTTCGAATTACCTGTTCTCCGGACTTCGCTATGAGAAGAATGTTGATCTTCTTTCCAGAGTGGGACGCCTTCATAAAATACTGGATTTAGGTCTCTTCCATCCAGGGAAGATGAAAATCTCCAACGATGATGCCATCAATTTTCTCATCCAAACTCATGGGACTAGGTCACAAAATCCCAAATTATTGAACTTAAGGAAGGAACTTCTTAAAAGGATCAAAAATGAGTTTGGTGTGAATGTCTCTTCCATGTTAGAAGATCATGAACTTATGATGGATAAAATTGAAAATGACTACGAATAACAAAGATCCACTTCATGGTAAAACTCTTGAACAGATTTTGACTGAACTGGTGGAATTTTATGGTTGGGAGCAGTTGGGTAACATGATCACCATTCGCTGTTTTACAAATGATCCAAGCATTAAGTCGAGTCTCCATTTTTTACGTAGAACACCCTGGGCACGAACAAAAGTTGAAAACCTCTACATCTATATGAAGGATCAGTGAATTTAATGAAAAGACAAAACGATCCGAGTGCGCCGAAAGAGGCCCTTTATAATTGGTATCCTGGCCACATGGCCAAGGCCCTTCGTGAAATAAAATCTAAGCTTCAGTTTGTAGATATTGTTTTTGAGATTAGAGACGCAAGAATTCCACTGGTGTCTGGAAATAGAAATCTGAGTGAAACTTTGGGCCAGAAAAAAAAATTGATCATTTTAAATAAGGCGAATTTAGCCGATCCCGGCATCTGTGAAAAATGGAAGAAGTGGTTTGATGAACAGAACGAGCCTTATCTCTTCGTTGATTGTTTTGATAAGCTCGCTTTAAGTAAGTCAGTAACTCTCGCCCGCAAAATTGTGGAAGCGAATCGAAAAGAATGTAATCCAGATTATGTGGAGACGAAGACAAAACTGAGAGTCATGATTGTAGGTCTTCCGAATACTGGAAAGTCCACCATTATTAATCAGCTGGCCAATCGGAATGCCACAAAAGTCGCAGATAAGCCTGGCCAAACTGTGATGCAGCAATGGATTACAATTGATAAGGATGTTGAGCTTTTGGATACTCCAGGGGTCATGCCACCAAGAATTGATAAACCTCAGCATGCTTTATGGTTAAGTGCCATTCATGCTCTCCCGGATGATATTTCCGGAGAAGAGGATACGGCCCTATTTCTCGTGAAGCATCTTCTCGATCATAAGAGTTCCGAGTTCATGGAGCGATATAAACTTACTGAGTCAGACCTAACTGTTGATGAGGTTCTCCTTAAGATTGCCACCATTCGCGGTTGCCTAAGGCAGAAGGGACTCCCTGATCTAGATCGAGTCTATAAGCTAATTCTAGCAGATTTTAGGAAAGGGGACCTTGGTAAAACGTCTTTTGGGACTCCTCCAGGGTTGAAATAGAGGGTATATTTTACACTTCGTCACTCTTCAATCACTTTTAATGAGACAAAGGTCTCATGTCAGAGTTCAGCGATTTGGGTTTAACAGAAGAGCTTATTAATGGCCTAGTAAATGCTAGGTATTTGCGTCCAACACCTATTCAAGTTTTGGCGATCCCTTATGTATTAAAAGGCTCAGATCTGATCGGAGTTTCTCAAACGGGAACAGGGAAAACTGGTGCCTTTGTTATCCCAATGATCCAAAATCTCATGAAAAAAAATTCGCCCGTAAGAAAAGCAGAGCCCACCGCGCTTATTATTGCTCCCACAAGAGAGCTCTGTTCGCAAATTCAAGAAGTGGTCGATTTGTGTGGCAAAAATCTGAACGTGAAAAGTTGTGCTCTCTTTGGTGGGGTTGAGCAAAGTCTTCAAGTGAAGCAGCTTCAAGAGGGAGTAGAAATCGTCGTCGCCACTCCTGGCCGCCTAATGGATCTTCTTAGTCAGAAGCTTATAAGATTAGCAAAAGTAGAGATGTTTGTTTTGGATGAAGCAGACAGAATGCTCGACATGGGATTTATTGATGATATTAAATTTATTCTAGAATATTTGCCAAAAAATAAGCAGTCGATGCTTTTCACTGCAACCCTTCCTTATGAAGTGGAGCAATTGACGGCATCACTCTTACAAAATCCACAGAAAATTGAAGCGACTAGGGAAAGAGTTATTCCGAAAAAACTTCAAGAACGACTTATTTTTTGTAAACAGTCCGATAAATTTCAACTCCTAAAAAAAATCATTAAAGAAGAAAAAACAGGCCACTTTCTTATATTTACTAAAACCAAGTCGAATTCAGAGAATATCGTTCAATACTTGGCGCTCAATAGAACAGCGTCAAAAGCTTTCCACGGGGATATGAACCAGCCGGAAAGGGAAAGGGCCCTGACCCTCTTTAAAGAGGGCAGTATTAGAGTTCTTGTTGCCACTGATATGGCCGCGAGGGGTATTGATATCGATTCAATTACTCACGTGATCAATTTTG
>CAMAYW010000304.1 GCA_945862475.1 Bacteriovorax stolpii | reverse complement strand
AGCTAGGATTAAAGAACTTGAGTTGAAGATTCCTTGGTGGCTACTTTTAACGAATAAAGGGAATGCACAAATCAATCTTACAGATCTCGATTTTTATGTCGATCACGGCGAGGATCTACCATTTAAAGAAAAAAAACAACCCTCGAAACCTAAAAGTCTAAAATTCGAATTACCATCATATTTGTCAGAGGCGAAGTATACTTTTCGTGCATTCAATATTTCTATTAGAGATATTCAATCAAGTCGAAGATATTTTAACATTTCTAAGTTGCTCGTTAGAGAATTTCA
Source organism: Bacteriovorax stolpii (assembly GCA_945862475.1). Lineage (GTDB taxonomy): Bacteria > Bdellovibrionota > Bacteriovoracia > Bacteriovoracales > Bacteriovoracaceae > Peredibacter. The sequence goes on along the minus strand of CAMAYW010000304.1, from coordinate 3,080 downwards.
ATATGGAAAAAATTCTGCTTACGAACTCAACATACCCATATCTATTAAAAGAAAAAATAGTCGATTTACATCAGAGCTGTGGCTCTTTGGTGATATGACACCACAGAGAGACCTTTGGAAAATGAATTTTAGAGGGGAGTTTAAGACAAAAGAATCTAACGAGAAATACCAGATCGAAGATCTTGTGATCGGTGGGAAGGCTATTTTCTCACCATCTGAAGCGAAAATAACCTCCGACATTGAATTGTCAGTTGAAAAAAATCCAGCAGGTGAGGGAAAGTTTTCGGTCGACGAAAATGAGCTAGACTTCACGCTTGAAATAAAAAAATTACCACTGAATTATTTTAGTTTTATTTATGAAGAGATTAATAACCCATATTTAGTGAATCCAGATGGTGATGCTGTTGGGAGTGTGAAACTTCATAAAAACTATGAAACTTCACAAACAAAACTTTCTGGTAAACTTAATTTTGATGGAAAATTATTCTTAACTGAACAGCATTCAATTCCAGGGAAATGGAAGATTAGTTTTGTTGATTTTCGTTGGGAAGTCTCCTTCATGTCACCCAAAGGGGAAGCTAGTTTTTTTAGAAGATCTGTCGTGGATCCTCAGAAAAGTATGGTTACACAGTACATTGAAGAATTAGGCTTTTCAGGTTTAGATCTCTCAGTAACAGCAGCACCTATTGCTTCCTTGCCTACCTTTATTCAAACTACACCATCGACTTACTTTACAACGAATGTTTCCTATAAAAAATGTCTTTTGAAGGATCAGACTCTGGATGGGAATTTTAAGTATGGTTTTACCCCAGAGCAAAAATTTTATCAGGGGGAAATTTTTGATGATAAATCGAGTTTAAAAATCACCTACTCAGACAGATCTCCCGCTCATGCTCTCGACATGGTCTTAACAAACTTTAAATGGGATTCATCCTATCAATTTCTTCTTCCAGTTTTTAATGTAAACTCAGGAGTCATAGATGGAAAGATAGAAGGAAGATGGCCCACTGATTGGGATAAAGGACTTTGGTCAATTCAGATTAAGGGAACTCAATTGGTTGAAGCAAACGGTAAAATAATTGATTTCGTTAACACCACTTCAAATCTGTTTCAATTAGATGCTAAAAATTACAATAAGAAAGTTCTCAACGCTTCCGTTAAAAATGGGGTACTGAATCTTTCTCCTCTCTCGCTTGGCCTAAGTGAAAAAATAAGAATTACGGGCCAATTAAACTCAAGTGCAAAATCTTTTTTAACTCTTATTTCTCCAAAAAACCCAAATGGATTAAAAAAAGAGGTACTAGAAAATTACTGGTTATTAAAGGACGGACAATAATGGATACCTATAGACCGATAATTTGGAATGAACATAAGCTTTTCCTTTTGGATCAAAGACTCCTACCTCATGAGGAAAAATTTGTTGAAATTACAAATTTGCAAGATACGGCTCGAGCTATCACGGATATGGTGGTGAGAGGAGCTCCATGTATAGGCTTTACAGCTATTTTTGGAATGGCCCTTTGGGTAAAAGACCAAAAGTTATTAGATGTGTCTCTTTGCCGAAAAGCTTGCGACGAAATGATTGCTGCCCGTCCTACGGCCGTAAATCTCTCATTTGAGGTTAATCGTTGTTTTGAAATAATGAAAAATCATCTTTTAGAAAATGGACAACCTTCTGAACTTTACAAAAAACTTATTTCTTTTGGAGAAAGACAGATTTCGGAGAGTCATCAAAAAAATACGATCATGGCAGAAATCGGTTTAAACGAATTATTAAAAACGGTCGGCGATAGAAAATGGAAACTCATGACCCATTGTAATACTGGTTTCCTTGCCTGTGGAAGCCTCGGAACCGCTCTTGGAGTCATTTCTCATGCGCATAAAAAAGGGAGAGTTGAGCATGTCATTGCAGATGAGACAAGGCCTTATATGCAAGGAACTCGTTTAACAGCTTTCGAATTATCAAAAGAAAAAATACCTTACTCAATTGCAGTGGAGGGAGCAGCTTCTTATTTACTTTCTCAAGGAAAAGTTGATGCTATTTTCGTTGGAGCAGATAGAATTGCAAGAAATGGTGATACTGCTAATAAGGTGGGGACTTCAACTCTTGCCATTGTAGCAAATCACTACAAAATACCATTTTATGTTGTCGCTCCGGTAAGTTCCTTCGATACTTCTATTCCAGATGGCTCTCATATTGAAATCGAGATGAGGTCCATGGCAGAAATTACAGAACTTAAAGGGGTTAAATTAGCTCCAGACCAAGCACATGCCATTAATCCAAGTTTCGACGTTACTGATCACAAGTTAATTACCGGTATCATTTGTGAGAAAGGTTTCATTAATCCAGCAAATAAAGATGAATTATTCAAAGTGGTGAACTTATGAAAAAAGATTTTAGAGCATCAATTGATATCGGCTCCAACAGTGTTTTATTACTGATTGCCGATTTTACGCATGGTAAACTTCAAGAGATTTTAAAAAGAAGCGAAATTACCGCCCTTGGAAAGGATTTGGATAAAAACAAAGCTTTTCATCCTGACTCCATGGAGGCCACATATAATGCTATAAAATCCTATGCTGAAGCTTGTGATCAGCATGGAGTCCCGAGAGAGGAGATTATTGCTACAGCAACTGAAGCGGCTAGAGTGGCACAAAATGCTTCTGATTTTTTTCAAAAAATTCAAACAGACCTAGGTGTCACGGTTAATATCATTTCTTCAGAAGCAGAAGCCTACTTCTCTACAAAGGGAATTCTTTTTGACTCTAAGTTCGAGAGCGAATTAATTACCATCATGGATATCGGCGGAGCTTCAACTGAGCTTATAAAAGTAAACACCAAAACTTTTCAAATAGCAGAAACAATCAGTATGCCTATCGGCGCTGTAAGGTCCTCTCAATGGCTTGAAGATCAATTATTTGTTCAAAATCTTCAAAAAGTTTTTCTCGATTTCAGAACGGAGTTGGATAAATTTCAAGACAAACAACTTTATTGTATTGCAGGAACCGTTACCTCCCTTGGTAATATGCATTTGCAGCACAAAGAATTTGTTGAAAATGAAGTTCACGGTCTCATTCTT
>CAMAYW010000303.1 GCA_945862475.1 Bacteriovorax stolpii | reverse complement strand
TTCGATGCTCATAATTATGAAGGCATCGTGAATATTTGGAAAAGGAAGCATGACTTCCTTTCTATATTTCCTCAGACGAGGGAATCTTTCCAAAAGTTTGAAGAGGTTCTATTTAAAGTACAATTCAAACCAACTCAAAGCGAATCTGAGAGAGAACGCGTGGTTAATGCCTATTTGATTTTTCTCGATGAAATTAAAGGAGTGATGGGTGGAATTTAAAAATCCTCATTTCCTTTGGATTGGTGTGGTAGCAGGAATTCTATGGGCAATTGATTTCTGGAAATTATTTCAAAAATCGCCTATTTATTTTTCTGGCTCTGAAACAGACCTAAAGCTTTGGAAAAAAAGTCTGAGAATCCTCTTTTTTTTCATTGGTCTCGCCGGTTGGGCCTATTTAAGTTACTCCTTGATGCAACCTAGAAAACCTCAAAAATTTTCTCCAAGTAGTGTCGAGGTGAATGATATTGTTTTATGTATAGATGTTTCAAGATCAATGTTAGCGGAAGATATTCGACCAAATCGGCTTGAAGTCGCAAAAGAAAGAATTAGAGAATTTGCCAGAATGAGGCCAACGGACAGAATTTCAATTGTCATCTTTTCCGAAAAAGTCTTTACCCTTTTACCTTTAACCACAGATCCATCATTAATTGATAAAGTCCTTTCTGAAATCAGCATTGGATACCTTGGGAGTGGAACCAATATTGGAGATGGCCTTGCCTTGAGTGTTGCACGCGCAGTCAATAGTGAAACAAAAAATAAAGTAATTGTTTTATTAACAGATGGTGTAGCGAATGTTGGCACGATGACTCCCATGCAAGCAGCAGAAGAAGCAAAAAAATTCGGGATTAAAGTCTATACCATTGGTTTAGGGACAGATGAGGACGCGAAAATCCCTGTTGGGAATGGAGTTTTTGGCACTCAATATCAGCTTATCCCTGGTGGATCGATTGATTATAAAGTTTTGAAAGAAATATCAGATCTTACGGGTGGAAAATTTTATCCAGCAAAAAGTGAAAGGGCATTAAAAAGTATCCTGGACGATATCCAGAAGTTAGAAAAAACAGAAATAAAAGTGAATCATCAAATCGTGTATGATGAAAAATTTTATAACTATCTTGCAATAGGTGTCCTACTGCTATTTTTAGTCGAATTCTTTAGAAGATTATTACTCAAGGATGCCGTATGAATTTAAATCAGATTCAATATTGGCCAATAGTTCTCATAGGATTCCTCGTTTTTATCTTTTTACAGTTTAAATTAGAGAAAAGTTTTTTTAAATTAATACGAACCTATTGGTTTTATAAGAGAAGTACATTTAGTTACATATCAAGTTTATTTCTTATGATTGGTATGGGTGGTCTACTTTTTAGTCTCCTCGACCTAAGGGGGCCTGAGGAAAAAATTAAAACCGAAATACCAAGAGACCGGACAATCATTTTGATTGATACATCGGCGAGTATGCTTGCAGAAGACGTGAAGCCAAGTCGTTTGCAAAAAGCCTCACTTATTGCAAAGCATTTTGCTAGAAAAGCTGCTGGCCACCAACTATCAATTGTCGCATTCGCAGAAATCCAAAAAAAGATTGTTCCCTTTACAAATGATTTAGATCTTATAGATGCCCGCCTTGATTCATTAAAAATGTTAAGAAATCAATACGGATCATCTGCTCTGTCTCTGGCAATTCAAGAGAGTATTCAATATTTTCAAGAAACGGGTGGCGAAGCGCGAGGAAATATTCTTGTCCTGACAGATGGTGAAGAAACGGCGGAAGGAATTGATCTAAAGGTGCCAAAAGAAATCCATGTTGCCCTGGTGGGAGTTGGAACAAAACAGGGGGGACGAATCCCCTTAGATGATGGACGCGGTTTTCGATACGGTTATAAAAAAGAAAAGGGACGGGATATTATTACGTCACTGAATGAAGTATTTTTCAAGCAAGTGGCATCAGATATTCCATCTGCGAAGTATTGGATGGCAAATAGTTACTCGTTACCATCTGAAGAGATTATTGACTTTTTTAATGGCGAAAAAGAGAAGACGAAAGACACCCAGGACATGGTCGTTAAACCCGTTCTGATGGAATGGATTCTCATTCCCGCTCTTCTTTCATTAGTTATTTCTTATTTATTTAAGTCATTCAAAATCTTCACATTAAGTTTGTTCTTTTTGTGTTTTTTACTGCCTGTCTATGCCAATGAAGAAACTCCAAAACTTAGTCCAGAGCTTGTTTCAAAACTTGATGAGTTGCAAAAGGGTAAACTTGATAGAATTCAGAAAGTGAAACTTGCCGATGATTTGTTAAAGGCCGGTGCTAAAGAGGAGTCACTCGCTCTCTTTAAAGAGAATTTAAGTCACGAAATAGATTCACAGCTACCAGCTGAAGCCTATCTCAATTATGGAACTGCTCTTTTAGAGAAGGGTGATGTTCAAGATGGATTAGATATTTACAAGAAACTCGGATCAAAACTTGATCAATCGAATAATTCTCTTAAATTAAAAGAGATGATGGATAAAAATGTAGTTTCTTTTTTCCAAAAAGAAGAACAAAAAAAGAAAAATAAATCTGAGGGTAAAAGTAAGGAAGATCAAAAAGACAAAGATAACAAACAATCCGGAGACCAAAACCAGAAAGATCAAAGCCAGTCTGGAAAATCTGAGAATCAGAAGCAAAATCAAAAGAAAAATGATCAGGAAAATAATCAAAACCAAGATAAAAAAGAAGATCAGAAAGACAAAGAAAAAGAGAAAGATAAAGATCCGCAGGAAGATGAAAAAAAACAAGAAAATGAGAAAAGTGGAGAAAGAAAAAATCTTCCACCGCAGAAAGTACCAGCAAAGTTAAAGCAACTTATGTCAGATGATCGCCAGCTACAAATGAAGATGATTGAAAACGGAACAAAAGATTTGAATCGCCGTAAATCAAGAAAGAGTAAGGATTGGTAATGAAATTATTATTACTGTTGGTTTTATTTTGCTCTAGTGTCTTTGGGGATGAGTTAAAGGTGGAGCTTAATCCAACTAAGCCCGTCGCAGGTGAGCCATTTCAAGCCTATTTCCGTGTATTCACCACTGACGGTGAAGATCCTTTAGTTAATTTTAGTCCTGGTGGACTTGAGGTCGTTGGAAAATCAAACCAAGGGATTTCTACAAGAACTATCTATGCTAACGGTAAATTAACAGTCACAAGGGAAGTGACGATTGTTTATGATATTGTTGCCTCAAAACCAGGAACCAGCTTTCTTAGAGATATAACAGTTCAAATCGGACCGAAAACGTTAAGACATCCATCAATAGCTGTCACTGTCCTTAAAGAGCCGGAGCAGCTGGATGATGTTTTCGTCATGGCCGATGTTCCAAAACGAACGGTTTTTTTAGGTGAGGGCGTGATC
>CAMAYW010000302.1 GCA_945862475.1 Bacteriovorax stolpii | reverse complement strand
AGGCGACTATTTCATTTAATGAATCAAAAAGATGGCTAAGTGATGTTGACTTAACCGAGTCCAGCTTTAATAAGCGGCCGAATTGTGAAAATGCAATAAACTATGCTCGAATAAGTTACGAGGCAAATAAAATCCCATCAAATTATGTTAAGAACTTTATGAAAGTTAATCAATGTCTAAAAGATGTAGGCCTCACAGAGTATTCTCTAACAAGTCATATAAATTTCTTAAGCTATATCCTTTTCCACGAAGAAGTATTTAATATTGAGGATCGAATTAATCGTCTTGAGGAGTTTGCCAAAAAAAGCTTAGTATCAGCTTTTATTAAAACAGCATTGCTACTTAAAATTGGTAGAGAAAAAGAAGCCGATGATACAATTAAATCTTTCATTGGAAGAATGAAGTCTGATAAAAATACTGATTCGCAGTACAACTACATAGCCGCACTCTATGTGCATCCATACTGTCTAAAAAAACAATGGAAGGAATGCACAGATGTTACTTCAAGGTATAGTGAATTTGTTCCAGCACCTTATCTATAATGCTATTTAATCAGAGTCCCAATTCTCCAAGGTCTAAACTTCCAGGATTCTTGTTCGTCTTCACTCCAAGGCCAAGGGACTGACAATGAAAACCAAATCATGATCGCTTTCCCTTTGATATGGCCAAATGGTACTGTTCCCCAGCGTCTTGAATCAGCAGAAAAATCTCTATTATCACCCATCACAAAATAATTATCTTTTGGCACAGTAAACTTGTAATAGTTCGCGAAGTAATCATTGCCTGTGTCGACCTGACTAATGTGAGTTTTATTTCCCGTTTGGGTTTTTAGAAATTTAAACTGATAGGCTTTGTAACGATCATCCATGTCTTCAATGATTTCTTTTCCGTCAATCTCTTGAGTTTCAATGGGCTTATTGTTTACGTACACCACCTTATCAATCACTTCAACTGTATCACCAGGAAGTCCAATCACTCTTTTGATGTAATTAAGGTTCGTATCCTTTGGATACTTAAAAACGATGACATCCCCTCTTTCCACTGAGGATGGGCCTGTTAAATAAACTGGATCAGTAAACCAATCGCTAAAAGGAACCTTGAAGCCATAGGAAAATTTATTCACGAGGATAAAATCTCCGATGAGCAATGTAGGAATCATCGATCCCGAAGGGATTTTAAAAGGTTCAAATAAAACAGAACGAAACATCAACACTGAAAATATAATGAGAGTGAATGACTTCAATTCTTTAATAAACTTATCTTTCTTAGAAAGCGTCTTTTTTACTTCGTCAGCTTTAACTTCAGGGCCTGGAATGGTCTCTTGAACGCTAGGGTTTGAATTGTCTTCCATGTTAATGACCTTTTATCTTTTTTGTGAAAAGAGATTCGTGTAATAGTATTCCATAATATTTTTTGCGATGAGAGATGATTTTACATACCACTTTTTCTGATTCACGATCATCACACAAATTGAAATACCCTTATCATTTTTATCTTCAATTGATTTTGCGTAACTAACAAACCAGTCTCTCTTTCCATAAGGCTCACCACCTGTAAGACTTCCGGTTTTACCACCAATTTCTAATTTTTCTAAAAGATATTTACTTCGTCTAAATGATGCTCTTGCTGTTCCTTGTGTGACTGTTGCCATAAATAATGTTCGAAGATCTTCAGACGTTCTTGGAGTTAATATGACTTCATCTTTTTTAACTTGTGGATAAATGACTTTTTTATCAGACAAGCTCTCTAGAGATTTGATCACAACTGGGTAACGTAAAACTCCGCCGTTCGCGATCACTGACCCAATCACAGCTCCATGAACGGGACTCATGAGAGTCTTATCATTTAGACCTGAAGAAAACTCAGCTAAATTATACTGATCTGAGGCCATGTTAAAAACTGATGGATGAAGATTAATTCCTTCCACTAATTTTTTATTAAAACCAAATTTTTCCGCCATTTTCTTTAGGCCAGCTGGAGTTAAATTTTCAATCGCTGTTCTTCCAAAAATAACGTTATTTGAAGTGGCAAAAGCCTTTTCAAGATCTAATGTTCTTAAACGTCTTCTTCCTGCCGGTTCTTTTAATTGGTGTCGATAAAGTGTTGTCGCTCTTCCAGTAAAACTAAATTCTGTGTCTGTCTTAATATGAGTATTCTCAAGAAGATCAGCGGCCGTAATCACTTTAAAAATACTTGCAGCTGGGTGACTATTCGTGAAAGCGAGATCTCGACCATAAAGATTATTTTTCCTAGCGTAATCTACCGCCGCTAAAATATGTCCCGTTTCATTATCTATTACCACGACAGAAGTATAGTCTGGGCGATATAGACCTAGCTGTCGTTTAACAAAGTCCTCTAGCTCAGGGTTGAAGGAATATTGCACATTGTATTTTGTGCTATCGTAATCCAATTGCTCGGACCAGCTTTGATGCTTAGAAAGAATTTTAGTGAAATCATTATTAATGGCTTCAACTTTTATTACAGGGATCGCAGGTTGAGAAAAGAGTGTGTTATCTTTAATAAAGTTAAGATTTCCCCACGCAGGCGAAATAGCGAGTAAAACTAGCGTAAAAGCTAAATAAATTGAGCGGTTTAAGTCCTTAAAAACCATGAAAGCATTATGCCTTAAACTGCTTTCCAATGACAAAAAATTCTTTACTAATACTTCGAGTCGATTTGGGTTTTAAATAATGGAACTCTTTAAACAGGTTTTTTTGGTCTTTTAGGTAGTTTTGAGCATTTTGAGAATCAAAGACCTTTATAACAAAATTTCCACCAGGTTTGAGAAATTTAGGCAGAAGGCCAAAGACTGATTCAACTAGATTGAGACTTCTGTCCTGATCTAAGGACTTAATACCAGTGGTATTTGGCGCCATGTCAGACAGAACGACATCAAACTGGCCATCAACTTCAAGCTGACCTAAATCCTGTATATCAAAAATGTCTTTTTGATAAACTCGTACGTTTTTAATACCAGAAAGCTTTTTATTAACTTCTCTTACATCGATTCCGACAACCTTACCTTCATCTCCAATCACCTCACTCGTGTACTGGATCCAAGAGCCAGGGTGATAACCAAAATCAACCACCATCATCCCTGATTTTAGAATTTTATATTTCTCATCAATTTCTTCTAACTTATAGATACTTCTGGCCAAGTAATTTTCATTTTTGGCCTTGTTGAAATAATGATCTTTTACTTTGAAATTACTCATACATTCTTTTAGCAATCTTTGAAGAAATAGGCCAATTTTGCTATTCTTTCGATATGAAAAAATCTGAGTTAGCGACCGAAATTTACCAGAGACTTAAAACTGTTCACCCTGATGCTCATTGTGAGCTTCATCACACTAATCCTTATGAGTTGCTGCTGGCGACAATATTATCCGC
>CAMAYW010000301.1 GCA_945862475.1 Bacteriovorax stolpii | reverse complement strand
GAGGCCTTAATGATAACCATGAGGTGGGAGTTCTGTTTGCTTTTGTCCAAACTGGCCTCATGAAAGAGTATCGACCTGCTCTTCAATATCTTTATAAAAACAATAGTCCCATCAATAGTTTTTCAATTCGAAATAGGCTTGAAGGAAGAGATATTGAGGATAGTAAAACCATAGCTGAAAGTGAGGCGGACTCACTTCGCTTTCGTTCACAAATTCGTTGGGCGCACACACTAAGTCCTCAATATGACCTTGTTCTTTGGGATGAGCCTTTTATCAACCTTACCCACGAGAATTGGACAGGAAATCGATTTTTTGAGAGAAACCGATCCTTTCTAGGAACGAGAATTAAATTTGAAAATATTCATTTTGAAGTGGGGTATATGAACCAGTATATTCCAAGGAATGCTGTGAGTATGCATGAGCATACTCTTATTCTTTATATTTTCATTTAAAACAGATGTTAATTAATTTACCGACTCGTTTGGTAACTTAGTGATTTACAGGCCACCATCAATATCTCTTCGAACATGATTGGCGGCCTTATTATGGTTGGAATAGGAAAAGCTGGATCACAAATACAATTTTAGTCTTTTGTCACAAGAAAGACTTGAAGAAATTCTACCTTCTTGATTTCAAATCCATCATCTACCATCTTTCTAACAACTCGAGAGGTAAAACTACAGTTAGTATTTTTAAGATACTTATGACGAAAGACAAGCACTCCACGCTGTTTAACAATCGCGCATTCGATGATTTGGCCATTAATATCTAAAACTGCTGCATTAAGTGTTGAATCGAATGAGAGACCAGGAACATTAACTCTAACGTACTCAGTACTACTATTTTCTGCGTTCGAGTACCTATCGTTCATAGTAAGTCCAACCCACGCACGGCCTAATTCTGCATTAAACTCAAACTCTCCGAAAGCTGTATCATGTCTCCAGGCCTCTGCTTCATAGATTTTAATTTCAGCACAAAAAACAGATGACGAAAAAATCAATGCCAGGATCATTAGAAACGATTTCATGACTACTCCTCATATTAATTAATCTGAGGCGACTGTTTATCGAGTGACCAGGGAAATGAAAAGGGAACTCATTGTTCTTAACCAACTCTTAACACTAAAAAGACCGACCGACGCACTCACCCATTTGGGACATATTCTCTTGAATGCTCTTTTCATTTTTCTGTTCATTGCTAATATTAGTTTAACTATGGAAAATCAGAACGACCCGTTAAAACCTATTGAATCTTTATTTGATATACAAGAAACAACAACAAGAGATGACAAGGTAGAAATTGTCGCTACATTGCTGGGTTCTTTCATCCTGGGCGCCTCCTTTGCGAAAGAATTCTTCATGAATGGGAAATTCGAAATAAGAATTTTTCTTTTTGGGATTTCGTGTTTTGTCCTCTTTATTGCGGTCTCTCTCGTGGCAAGAGTCTGGATTCAATTATTTGATTTTACAAAAAAAGCGATTAGTTGTTTGTTTTTCTTTTTTTTCTTCCTTGGGAGTTTTGCAGCTCTTGAATTATTTAACAGTCAGTTTTTTTTAATAAATCAAAAAAATGATCTTCGGTTCGAAACAATTATCTTTCTCTCGAGTTACACTGTCGCCGCAAACTTACTTTATTCAATAAATAAATCTATTCTTTTAGAAAATCTTAGACAGAAAACGATCTATAAATATCTTCTTGCACCAATAAATGGTCTGAGCTTAGGTGTTATCATTACTGGAATCATTGTTTGGGGATTTAATTAGATTCCGCACCCAGCATCAAACAATTTAGATTATATTACGTTTTCGGATAAAAGCTTCCATTCTACCCTTCTTGCAATTGTCGGAAAGAGGTTGAAAATGAAGGCACTCCTATTATGTTCTCTGTTCATGAATCTTGCCTTTGCAAAGAATACAATCACATCATCCATTGTCGATTTTGAGACAAGTTCTAATTCTCCAAATGTCTTTCATCTTTACCTGGACTCTGGAGAGGTTCTACATTCTAACGACTTACTTCAATCAATGAAGATTCTTTCCAAGGAAAATCAACTTTTTACTTTTGAATTTGATTCTGACCATAAATTATTAAGCGCTACACCTCTCGTTAGAGAAGAGGTGATCGCCACGAGGGAACTTAAAGTTAACGATGAGGAGTATACCCCTTCTCGTCTCACTGAGGATCAATTAAAAGAGAATTTTAAATTCCTTCGTAAGGGAGCACGAAGTTTTTCTCAATGCTTTAATCGAGCTCATATTTGGGCCTACGAATCGAAGAAAACATTGAACATCCAATCGATGAAAGTCTTTTTATTTTTTACAAAGAAATTTATCCGAGAGAATAATTTTAAATGGTGGTTTCATGTTGCTCCTGCGAACTATCTTCAATCATCACGCCAGAATGAACTGTTCGTTTTAGATCCCTATTTTACTTCAAAACCTCTACCACTTCACGAATGGTCGAGGTTGTTTGTATCCAAAAATATTCATTGCCTAGAAGCTCGAGTCTTTTCCGACTATGAACTTAATCAAGAAAAGGAATCATGTCTCATCATAAAAAGCTCCATGTACTATCTCCAGCCCAAAGATCTAAGGGCACTCGAAGTCAGAAAGGAGTACAAAAAAACATGGCTAAAAGGTGAGATTGAGCGTGCCTATCGAAATGGATTTGGAATATGGAGGAAAAAATTTACTCAAGAAGAAGAAACAAGGAATGATAACTCGCCCAACTAAGGACCCCAGCAAGAAGCCAGCGGCGAATATCAGTGCTTACAGGAGAATTTTTTCTTCTCATGGGTGGTAATTCTAATACAAAACCGAACAAAGATTTGGAAAATATCTGGTAGACGCTCATTTTCAAATTAAATGTATTGTCAGTTTAAACAACTGCCATTGTGAAACAAAAATTATTACTACTCCTGAAGTTTTATTCGATGCACTTTTTCTTTTTTCTCCCCCGTGACTCCGAATGGTGTCGCAGGTGGAGTGCTATTAATTTCAATAATGTTTTCATTTCTCTGATTCAATTGTTCTTGAGATAACTCTCCTACTGAAATAGATAAGATCTGAACCTTATTCAATCCTTTGACTTGTCCACCGAGCTCAACGACGACATATCCCAACCCCTCCTCTTTTGAATACTCTACTTTCATATATTCTTTTTGACGGGAGATAACATCTTTTGCTTGAAGTTTTTGAAAATTCATCACTGTGACGCCATCAATACCGCGTACATTTTGAACCATAAATTGCTTAATCTCTTTTTGAAAATGAATTTCGATTTCAACAAACTTATCAGTGACTCGATAATTCATCTCGAGAGGAAGATTTTTTTGCTTACATATATAATGCTTAAAGCCTTTCGGAATACCTGCTTTTTTTCGATTTACAGTCGAAAAGGCATTAAATCCCATTATTAGACACAATAAAATAATCGCTACTTTCATTCTTTTGTTCCCTAGTCGATTTCTAATGAGATGTTAAAAAGATCTGGCGTC
>CAMAYW010000300.1 GCA_945862475.1 Bacteriovorax stolpii | reverse complement strand
TCTCGTTAATTTGTAACCAACAAGAATGAGAATCGAAGCTAAGCACGAGAGTGGAATAAGATTAAGAATCGGAGAAATCGCCACAACACAAACAAATAACCAAACTCCATGAAGTATAGTGGAGAGCTTAGATTTCGCTCCAGCAGCAGCATTCGCAGAGGTTCTGACGATCACTGCCGTGACAGGTAATCCACCAATGAGTCCTGAAAAGGCATTTCCAATTCCTTGAGCAATGAGTTCACGATTTTTTGAAGTAACTCTCACCTCTTCATCAATCTTGTCGGCCGCTTCTACAGACAAAAGAGATTCAATTGAGGCAACGATGGCCAGGATCAAAGCTATTTTATAAACCTCTGGACGATTCAAATAATTCCAATCAGGGGAAGACAAAGTATAGAAAAAATCTCCAAATCCAGCTTTAAATGGAAGCTCCACTAAATGCTTATCCAAAATGGCAAGCTCTGGAAGAAACGATTGAAAAACTTGATTACATAGAACGGAGGCCATAACGGCAACCAGTGGGCCAGGAATGAGTTGAAAAAAAGTTTTTCCTTTCGAAACTTTCTTTTCCCAAAAGATCATGATCCCTAGAGAAAGGAGTGCTACAAAGGTTGAGCCAAAGTGACTGGCCTCTATCGCTCTAAGAATTTCAGTGAAGGTATTTTGGCCATCAAGTTGATTGAAACTTTCATCTCCAAAAAAATCAGCGTCATATCCAACGAAGTGAGGAAGTTGTTTTAATATGAGAATAAGGCCGATGGCAGCGAGCATGCCCTTAATAACGGAGGTGGGAAAATAATTTCCAATATTACCACCTCTCACAAGACCAAAGATAACTTGCAGAACACCGGCCAAAAAGACAGTTAATGTGAAAGCATGAAAACTTCCTAGCTCTGTGATCGCTCCTGCTACAATAACTGTTAATCCTGCCGCGGGGCCTGAGACACTCAACTGAGAGTTACTTAAAAAACCAACAACAACCCCACCAATCATTCCGGCAATGAGTCCTGATGAAAGAGGAGCATTGCTCGCAAGGGAGACACCCAAACATAGAGGAAGGGCCACGAGAAACACAACAAGTGATGACTTTAAATCATACTTCCAGGTAGTTAATTTCATATAGACCCCATTTGGATTAAAAACTTTTAATTTGCCAACAATATCTGTAACTTATAACATCGTCAACATGGATAAAATCATCTGCCTTGGAAAAAACTATCTCGACCACACGCTTGAAATGAAAGAGAAAGCTCCGGAGAGACCTGTGCTCTTCATAAAGCCTCCTTCAACGTTTGTGGAACCAAAAGAAAATAGCAACGTTGTTCTACCTTGGAAACGTGGTCTTATTCATCATGAATGTGAAATTGTTTTTAAACTGTATAAGAAAAATATTATTGGTCTTGGATTGGGATTAGATCTCACCCTACGTGACGTGCAAAAAAAATTAAAAGAGAATGGTCACCCTTGGGAGATTGCGAAGACATTTAAGAACTCCGCGATCGTCACTCCTATTAAGGGTCTTCGTGATTTTCCCAAAGACTGGCAAGACTGCCTCTTCACACTCAAAGTGAACGGAGATATTAGGCAAGAATCAAAACTTAATAACGCCATCATGAAGGCCGATGAGATCATTCACTACGTGGATGAATTTTTTCCTCTGTGTGATGGAGACCTTATTTTCACAGGCACACCAAGTGGAGTTGGACCTTTAAACCCCAATGACCTCGTTGAAATGAGTTTTGGTCCCATCCTTCACTCTTTCAGGGTGGTTGAGATTGGATAAAAGACAACTCTCTCATGATATTCTTAACATGCTCGAGCGCTTAAGAATCATGCATGATCTCGCTAAAGATCAAAATTTTACGGTCATAAAAAAAGAAGAAGTTTTAAGTGATCTCGAAGAGACACTTCATAAACTAGAAGCTGATTTAAAAGCACTTATTCAGTAAATATCAATGAATTCTTTTGGCACTTCAAAATGAAAGACAGGGGTGTCAATTTTAAAGGTATTTCCGTTTTCATCCACCATATTAAAGTGGCCCCACATCTCACCTTTCATCGTAGGGAGCGGACAAAAACTCTGATACTCAAATGAGTCCCCTGGCTTAAAAAAGGGCGTCTCACCAATGACACCAGGACCTTCCACATACTTTAGTTGTCCCTTGTCATCTTTTATATTCCACTTTCTGGATTTCAGCTGAGCGGAAATCGATCCTGTATTGGTAATTAAAATGGTGTAACGAAAGAGATATTGAAACTGAAGAGGGTTGGACTGATCAAAATCAAAATCTGTTTTGACCTCTATACGAAAGGAGTGACTGATAGAAATAAATGGATAAGTCATAGTGGTTTAAAATCCAATGAAACAGAGTTAATACACCAACGCTTACCCGTTGGAGGTGGGCCATCATCAAAAACATGGCCTAGGTGCGAATTGCATTTTGAGCACTGAACTTCCACTCGGTGCATATTATAAGAGTAATCGTCGATCAGTTTTACATTTTTACTATTCATCACATCCGTAAAACTTGGCCACCCGGAACCAGAATCAAATTTGGTGGTTGAACTAAAAAGTTCTTGTCCGCAGGCGACACAAATGTAACTGCCTTTTTCATAGTGCTTATTATATTTTCCAGAAAAAGGAGATTCCGTTCCGCCGAGTCGGCAGATTTTATATTGCTCAGGAGTTAATTTATTTTTCCATTCATCTTGAGGTGAACTCATTTTATTTTCCGTGTTAGTTGATCCCAAAAGTGTCATGACACTCGCAAAGAAGCTTTTCATGTTCGAATTATAACTGTTAGTATACAGAAAGTTAACAGAGGTCACATCTTGAGTTCAATAGAAGTCTATGGTTTAGCCATTGGTGCCAATCTTGCTTATTCGACGGCCAGCATGATTTTCGCTATTTATGCGAAGCGCTTTTCGTCTATGTGGATCAATCAAGTAAAGGCTTTTGTCGCCTTTTTAGCCTTTTTAGTTGCCATGGTTGTCACTAATCAAATGGTCTTTGTTTCCACTACGACTTGGACTCTTCTCGCTCTCAGTGGTCTCAGTGGGCTTTGTATTGGTGATATCTTTCTTTTTAGGGCCTTCACGACTTTGGGCCCAGCAAGATCCCTCGTCATCTATAGTTTCCAACCGCTCCTTCTTGGGATCTACGGTTATTTTTTTCTCGGCCAATTTTTTACTTTGAATCAAACCCTTGCCGTCATTTGCATGGTGATTTGTATTTTTATCTTCATGATTGAAAGAAATAAAACAACCGGTGCCTGGGATCTTAGAAGTTTTATCTGGGCGTTTGTGGGAATTGGATTGGATGCTTTTGGTGTGATGCTCACAAGACAAGCTTATGAATCTAATCCGTCTCTAGAGACCTTTCAAGTGAATGCCATTCGCTGCATCGGAGGCCTCGTTGGATTTTTACTGATTAAACCTAATAGCTACGTCAATGCCGCTAAAGATCTTTGGAGCTTAAGAAAAAGAGAAATCACTCTTGTGATTGGCGCTTCTATTGGTGG
>CAMAYW010000299.1 GCA_945862475.1 Bacteriovorax stolpii | reverse complement strand
TTATTTCGAAACATCTACTGTAGGATCATTTTCCCAGGGGAGGGTGGATAAGATTGTCTCTCTTGCCCAGACGCTTGGAAAGGATTTTTACCCCACATGTAAGGAAGAAGTGGTGATTATTCTAGACCCAGGGACACCACAATCAGTTCTGATTGAAGTGAAAAGAAGTCACTTTTATAAATGTGTTATCCCTGAAGGCGATGTGAAATAAAAAAGGGGGATCCATTCCCCCAATTTTTGTTAATACAAAAGAATAGATTTTCTTTGCTCTAAAAATTCCATCTGATTTTTTTTCATGATGCCTTGATACTCTTCTTCTGAGCCTCGTTTTTCAACCCAATGACGAAGCTCGTCTGTTCCGTTAATAAGATCTACTGGCATTTTGTGATATTCATACTCGTAAGGAGGCTGTTTCCATGAAAAATCACTTCCGAGCTCATGATACATTTCTCTTAGAAGATACTGACAGAGACGCCAAGGTTCGAAAGTTTTTCTGTCTGTAACATGAATCTGATACCCACCACACGGTTTACCCATGTGTTTTTGGAATGTCGGAAGAAAAACGAGAGGTCGAAGAACAAATCCATTAAGATTTGCTTTCTCTAAAACTGGTTTTAGTTTTTCGTGAAAACCAAAAGATTCAATTTTTGGATGGCCAATGATTTCAAGTGAACGAGTTGTTCCGCGACCTTCTGAAATATTAGTTCCTTCATAGAGAACTGTTCCGACAAAAGTGTAGGCCGCTTCAATCGTCGCAAGATTCGGAGAGGGAAGGACCCAGGGAAGATTGGTGTCTTCATAGCTCATACTGCGGTTATAGCCCTTCATTTCAATTACAGTAAGTTTGCAATCTTTTCCGCCCCAATATTTTTTATGCATGAGCGCCACTTCACCCATCGTAAGACCGTGACGAACCGGAATAGGGTGGCGACCGACGAATGAAGCATAATTTAAATCGAGGATATTTCCTTCAAGAGTCTGGGCATCAATGGGATTTGGTCTATCAAGAACAACGACTTCAATGCCTTTTTTCTGGCAAGCTTCCATGAGAAGGGTCATGGTGTAAATATAAGTGTAGATTCTAGTTCCCACGTCTTGAAGATCAACGAATATGTGATCGAGTCCTTCCAGCATTTCATCTGTAGGAATTCTTGTTTCTGAGTACAGAGAGTAAACGGGAAGTTTAAAAAAAGGATGAATGTAGTGTGTTGTTTCCACCATATTGTCTTGAACATCCGTCACAAAGCCATGCTGTGGACCAAAAATCTTTACAAGTTGTTTCCCAAAAACTCTTTGAATCGCAAGGAGTCCATGCTCAAGATCTTTCGTTACCGATGCGCTATGACAAAGGTAACCAATTTTTCCTTTGAACTTTTCCTGAAGGGATTTATCTTCAATAAGCCTTTGAAGGCCCGTTAGAACTTGCATAGCTACTCCTCAATTTTATCCCTCTATTCTAGAGAGGAATAATGAATCTATCAATCTAAGATCGCTGTCATTTTTTTGGCGCAAAAGCAATTCTTGTACAGGATATTGTGGAGCTGATACTATTTATACACACACAGAAACAATCTGGAGGTACGGCCAATGAAACAATATCATGATCTCATGCGAAGGGTCCTTACTGAGGGAACTAAAAAAGAGGATCGAACCGGTACTGGAACACTTTCTGTTTTTGGCCATCAGATGCGCTTCAACTTAAATGAAGGATTTCCTCTCGTGACGACAAAAAAGTGTCACATGAAATCGATCATCCATGAATTACTTTGGTTTCTTCAGGGTGACTCTAATATAAAATATCTTAAAGAAAATGGAGTCTCTATTTGGAACGAGTGGGCCGATGAGAATGGTAACTTAGGCCCTGTGTATGGGGTTCAGTGGAGAAGCTGGAAAACTCACGACGGAAGAACTGTCGATCAAATAAAAAATTTGATTGATATGATTAAAAAGAATTCAGACTCAAGGCGCTTAATTGTATCGGCGTGGAATGTGTCTGATGTGGATAAAATGGCCCTTCCTCCATGCCACACGATGTTTCAATTTTATGTGGCAGATAATAAACTTTCTTGTCAGTTATACCAGAGATCTGCGGATATTTTTCTAGGGGTACCTTTTAATATTGCAAGCTACGCACTTTTAACTCACATGGTGGCGCAGGTTTGTAACCTAGGAGTAGGGGATTTTGTACATACCTTTGGTGACGCTCACCTTTATTTAAATCATATTGAGCAAACCGAACTTCAACTCTCAAGAGAGTTTTTTCCATTACCACAAATAAAAATAAATCCCGACGTAAAAGATATCTTTGGATTTAAGTTTGAAGATTTTGAGCTTTTAAATTACGAGGCCCATCCCCATATTAAAGCACCAGTGGCGGTATAAAATGAGAATTTCATTAATCGTAGCAAAGTCTGAAAATAACGCCATCGGTTTAGATAATAAACTACCTTGGCATTTAAAAGATGATCTTCAAAATTTTAAAAAGCTTACCATGGGCCATCATATTCTCATGGGAAGAAAAACTTTTGAGTCGATTGGTAAAGCTCTTCCCGGAAGAATGAGTCTCGTGATTTCAAGTGAGCCGCGTCCCAATCAGGAATCTGTTTTTTGGTTCAACTCCATCTTTAGAGCGATTAAACAAGCGGAAAGGAATGGAGAAACAGAGCTCTTTATTATTGGTGGGGAGAAAATTTACAAATACGCCTTATCTTTAATTGATCGGATTTATCTTACGGAAGTGAAGGCCGACATAAAAGGGGATGTTTATTTTCCTCAGCTCTCTCTAAAAAATTGGAAGATAGTTTCAGAGCAGAATTTTTCAAAAAACGTAGATAATGACTTTGATTTTAGTTTTCAAATCCTCGATAGAAAGTAATCCCTCTTTAGAAAAGTTTTAGATTATCGCCACTCCTCGTCTGGAGTGGCCTCTGCTATATTAGATTCAACCGAGGAGATGAAATTGCAAATTCATCTCTAGTGCGAAGGAAAATATCAGATTGGCAGGCCTTAATAAGTCTGATCATTATGAAAAGTTTCTGAGGGCGTATCGGTGAAAAGGGTCACCTAAGGTGGCCCTTTTTTATAGATCATTCTTTCAAGAATTTTCTTTCAAATAAAATGTTATTCTCATTAAGTAAGTCTGATTTCTAAGTATAAAGATTTACATTCGTGAATTTATTTTTCTTAAATTTATTTGAATTTATTTTGTCTTAAAGTGAGTCAAAGGTGAAACTCCGTACAACTAAGAACTCGGAGGTTCTAGGATGGAACAGAAAATATTTTGGAAAAATTTTTTACTTCTGGCAGTTGGTGGTTTACTTGCACTCCACATCAATGTGACCACAACTGAAACTCACCTTAATGAAAAGATCCCTCATTTTAATCATTAGGCAGAAACTAGATTTTTAAAATATTTTTTTCGGGGAGAGGCCGCGTATGCGGCCTCTTTTAATTACAGACCATTTCCGATAGCTTCAAACGTATTTTTATTTGTAAAAATTTGTGATTCCATATGAACCGGATTGAGATCCATAA
>CAMAYW010000298.1 GCA_945862475.1 Bacteriovorax stolpii | reverse complement strand
TGATGGTGAGTGAGTTCAAGGGCCTCTGCGGAGAAAGACAAAAATATTAAAAAAAGCATCTTTTTCATCATTTTCTCTTTGGCCAGAACATGGAGTTCACTCTATCGTTCAAATTTGATTTCTTTATGGTTTCCTGGTTAATGAATGAGAATAAATTTAGTTTTGCAGCAAGGGAAATGTCTTTAGGCATTTTAGTATAATCAAAAACTAATTCTTTCTCTCCAAGTGAAACGGATACAAAAGATGAATGAGGTCCGTAGCCAAGTTGCTTTTTAAATCCGGTTTGAAAAATGGTCCTTAAAATTAAAAGGGAGTCATTTTCAAACTCATTTATGTTTTTCATTGAGAGAGGTAAATCGATTGTGACGATCGTGTCTTCTTTTGAAACATTCTTAACTAGTGAGTAGAATTCTTTTGAGTAGAGCTTTGATAGTTCATGACCATTAGGAAAGGGGAAGTCGATGAAGATGAGGTCGAATTTCTTCTTGTTTTGAATTCTCCTGAGATAAGTAACAGCATCATCAATGAGTACCGATTTGTTTTTCATTAAATTTTCAAAAATGTCCTCATTGAGAGATCTGAGAAGAGCATTGGTTTTTCCTAAGTTAATCATTTCATCATCTAACTCAATTAAAACGGTATCTGAGGTTGGTAGTGTTTTTTGGATAAGATTTAAAAGAATCCCATCTCCTCCACCTAGGATGAGTATGTTCTTAGGATTTGAGTTGACTAGATTTAGTGACCCAAAAAGCATGGTCTCATGGTAAACGTCTGAAGAATGATTATTAAATTGAACCTTTCTATTTAAATAAAGAACACTTGTCTCATTAAAGTAGGTGAAGACTTCAATCATTTGATAGGGAGATCTTTTCCTTTCAAGATTTCCAAAACGTTCAAGAATATGGAGAGTGGTATTTAATTTTCCAATCTCACTGATGTTAAATTTTGGTAAAATGTAAGAAGCTTTTGCTGTTAGATACTCAACCTTAGGGAAAAATTTTGCGGTGATGATGATGATGAATAGAGGAAAAATAAGTAAAATTATTTTTCTTCTTCTTTTTTCATGAAAATAAAAGATAAGAGCAAATAGGCCTATAAACTGAATGAGTCCAATATATCCAGCTTGGATGGCGTAATTTTTACTTAATTGACTCAGATAAACAATAAAGGGACCAGCAAGTAAGGGGCCCAAATAATTGATGGCAAGAATATTTTCAAACTTTATCTTTTGGAAGGGGGACTTCATGATAAGAGGGAGCTGCCCTCCCCCTAAAATTCCTGATAGGAATGAGAGGATAGCACCGAAACTAAGAATCAAGGTGAGTGTTTTAGAGTCTTCTAAATTCATGTTCCCAGGTGAGAGGCCAATATACAAAAAGAGGAAGACATTAAAAAATAAGGGATAGAGAGGAAGAACGAGGGAGCTTATGAACTCTAGATTCCAAAGAGATAAAAGAGACTCATCATTTGATTTCCGATCAAAATAATAACTTCCGAGACCAAGTCCCAGGAGATAGGGGCCAATCGTAAAACACTGAGAATAAATTTCTTCACCTGTGAAGTCTGAAATAAGACTGGCGACAATCATGGAGTACGCCATGGTACTAAATGAACTAATGAGGGTAATAATAAGAATAATCATTTCACTCCCATTAAATAAATTGATGAAAGTAAATGATTCAATTCCTCTCTGAAAAAAAGAATCAAACCAAAAATGAAGAGATTTAAAATAAGAAGAAGATTTCTGGCCAGGACCGATTGCGATGGTCTTATTAAAACAATCGCCATTAAATTGATATTTGAAGTCGCAAGTGCTGTCCCAGCCGTTCCTAAAAGTGGAAGCCCAATTAAGGGAAAAAATAAGCTTGCCCCGAGCATTCCCATATAGTCAAAAGCAAGAATTTTTCCTTCCTTATTTTCTGCCATTGAGAAGAGACAAGGTAATTCGAATCCCGAAAAAAAACCGATGAGAAAAATGAAAAGATAACTGATAGCCTTTGATAGGTGTTCATAAAAGACCGGTCCATCACTAATTCTTAAGAGCCACGTGATGATAAATGGTCCAGTGAAACCCAAAAAAGTTAAAAAGATTTCAACATTAAGAAATAAAAGTTTCGTTGGAACCCTTTTCTTTAATACACCAAAATAAAGGGAGCCAGCACCAAGGGCACAGGTAAAAAGTGAAATCGTAAGGAGATACTGGTATTTCGTTCCACCAAGGCAAACCGACAATACCTGAGCAAAAACTAACTCGTAGGTTAGACTACAAAAAGCAAGGATAAATGAGAGTCCATAAACGAAGCGGGGTGAATCAGTCATTTTCTTGTCTTTAAAGTTCCAAGAAATTGATTAATTTGAGGCAAAACGTTATCAGAAGAATCAGACGTTTTTAAGATAAAAAGGTAAGTTCCACGGCCATCTGCTCTTTCAGCGAGAGCAGCATAGTTTGATTTTCCATTCGTTTCCCCACCAGGAATAAGAGTTATTCTTGAAATCCCTGAGTTTTCTGGAGCAGGAATGGATTTTGGTTCACCTAGTTTTGAAAAATCCTGACCATTCAAAAACATAAAATCATTCCGATCATCTCTGATGTATTTAATCGCTTGATCAATTGACGCCTTAAAAGGAGCAGCAATAACAGCAATTCCCTCATCTCCCGCGTGACTTCCAATACCTTCCACTTGATCAAGTTCAAGATTATGGAATTTGATGTTTGAGGGTGGACTAAAATCGAGTTCTACTAAATTTTTAAACTCCTGAAGAACAACTTCAGGCGACTTTCTTTTTTTGATTTCAGGGAGAGCTTCTTGTGGTTTTACAGAAACTACTTCACTAACTTCATTTGGCTTGACACCAGCATCAGGTTTAGATTCGTTGGAGGGATTCTCAATTTTAACCGGTCTTGGTCTTTTCTTGAGGGTAATTGTCCTTTCCGT
Organism: Bacteriovorax stolpii; assembly: GCA_945862475.1. Taxonomy (GTDB): domain Bacteria; phylum Bdellovibrionota; class Bacteriovoracia; order Bacteriovoracales; family Bacteriovoracaceae; genus Peredibacter. The sequence continues at coordinate 637 of CAMAYW010000298.1, read as the reverse complement.
AGGGGCAGTGAAATCTGTCTCTTCATCGCCAACGAATAGGAAATAGGCTAGACCTAGACCCAGGAGTCCCAAGAGAATTGCCATATTTTTTTGGCTCTTACCTGAATCCTTCATGCCCCTGATTCCTTTAAGGTTTCATAAACTCATTTAGACAATTGACTTCTATATCCTATAATATACTAAGTATGAGTATTTTTAAAATTTTAAAATCAAATCAAGGTTTATCTATTGTTGAAGTTCTTATGGCCGTGGGAGTTCTCGGCATTGGAGCTCTCGCACTTGTTAATCTCACTCAGAACACAGCTAAAGATACAAGATCAGTCGACTTAAATGCAGTGAAAGCACAGTACTATAATTCTTTTAAAGAATTCATTAACTCTAAAGCGGGTTGTGATGAATTGAAAAATAAGTTGTTCACTAGAAAATATTCAAATATTTCTATCCCTAGTTCTAAACTCCCTAAGATTGTGAGAGATAAATATTTTGAAGTAAAAAGTATTCAGGGAAGAAGAATGATATTAGATGAACTTGATCTTGGTGGCACTGAATCTAATACCTCAATAGAGGTTAGGCTTACTCTTGAGGTCTTTAAAAATTCTAAAAAGAATACAACTTCTCTCTCTGGTACTGGTGGCAG
>CAMAYW010000297.1 GCA_945862475.1 Bacteriovorax stolpii | reverse complement strand
GACTTTATTGGCTCCGGAACTGTTGGAACTGGTTGTGGGCTCGAACTTGATCGATGGATTCAGCCTGGAGATTTATTAGAATTATCGATTGAAAAAATTGGAACTTTAAAAAACATTGTTGGAACTCCCAACTCTAAGCCTTAGGACGTCTTTATGGAAAACTTTTTACGAAGTGGCATTTACACTAAGCAAGCTCACGTCAAAATCCCTGAGGGAACTTTTGAGGAAGAACACGGAAGAAAAGGCTTTTTTGGTCGAGTGTCTCATCTTTATCATAAAAATAAACCAACTGACTGGACGGAGATTTCTGGGGATTTAAAACCTCGTAATCTTCCTCCACTTTTTGATAAATCAGAACTACAAAATAAATTTGTGAAAATGCTCTTTAATAAAGACGTTCAAGTTTATCTTGGGACTCTCACTGAAACACCAAAGTCTTTTTATCGAAATGCTGACTTCGATGAGATGTTCTTTATCCATGATGGCGAGGGCCTCATGGAGACGATTTATGGCCACATCCCACTCGTAAAAGGTGATTACGTCATTGTTCCAAGAGGGACAACCTATAAGACCTTCGTAACAAAACCCATGAAGATTTTAAAAGTTGAATCGAGTTCTGAATTTGAGGAGCCTTCTCGCGGTATTTTGGGACCCAATGCTCTCTACGATCAATCTGCTAAATTTATTCCTGAGGCCGCCTTGGGGTCCGAACAAAACCTTACTAACTACCACGTTGATATCAAGCACCACGGACAAATCACGCGGGTGACCTACCCTTTTAATCCTCTCGATGCTGTTGGTTGGAAAGGGTCCCTTTATGCGTGGAAAATTTCAATCTATGACTATTGTCCTATTAATTCACACCGCTATCATATTCCACCAAGTGGCCACACTATGTTTGTGGCGCAAAACTTTGTGGTCTGCTCCTTTGTTGCTCGTCCTCTTGAGTGGACTTCTGAAGGAGTTTTAAAAGTTCCTTTTTTCCACTCAAATATTGATTACGATGAAATTCTTTTTTACCATCAGGGTAACTTTTTCTCTCGGGATAACATCGATGCGGGTGCTATCACTTTCCACCCTCAGGGCATTCACCATGGGCCTCATCCCAAAGCGTTTAAGAATGCCAACAACAATGAATTCACTGATGAATTTGCCGTGATGATTGATGCTAAGAACTCTCTCCAAATGACTCCAGAATTTTTATCATTTGAGAACAAAGAGTATTGGAAGAGCTGGATGCTCAAGTAGGAAGGATTGTTCAGCTAGCATCTTTTTATAAAATGAAGAGAATAACCTTATTCATTTTAAAAAAGGATACTTATGAAAAAGTCCGTCATTTTTTTATCTGCTCTTCTTTCATTTTCAGCGATGGCCGCTGGCCCTCAGCTTGATAACTTAAGTAAAGATGATGTTGAAGACCTCTCTCAAGAGTTTGGTGGTAACTTTGCCCACACTGTGGTCGCAGCACCAGAGACCTCGGGACTCTTTGGAATTGAAGTGGGAGTTGTCGCTGGTCAAACTTCTGCTCCTAAATTTAAAGATTTGATTCAAGAAAATGGTGGCAGTGGAAGCGATTTTGAAAGCTTATACTATGCTGGTCTCGCCGCTCGCGCGCATTTTCCTCTTGAGCTTTTTGTGGAAGCAAATATCCTTCCGGAGCAAGAAATAAGTGACATCACAATTAGTAATAACTCTTACGGAGTTGGTTGGAACTTTGGGGGATTCTTTAATTTTCCTCTCGACCTTGCTGTTGGTGTTAACAGAGCGGGAAGTGAAGTCTCATTTAAGCAAACGACTCCTGTGAATGCCACAGTGACGCTTGAAACGACTACGACCAATTACTGGATTGGTGCGAGTAAATCATTTTTTATCCTGACCCCTTATTTTAAAGTTGGAACGTCTTCTATTGATGGGGATCTCAAGGCAACTGCAGATATTTTTGAGGGTGTAAAAACAAGTCAATCAGTTGAAACGACTGGTGGCTACTTTGCTCTTGGAACTCACATCAACCTTCTAATCTTAAAACTTGGTTTAGAGTACTCACAAGTTCAAGACGTCAAAAGAGTTGCAGGGAAATTATCTTTTAGCTTCTAAGATTTTTATCGGATTTCCATACCAAGGCCTATTCACGCTCATGCTGGGATAGGTCTGTTTTAGCTTCAGTAAAATCTCATCTAAATTCACGCCGGGAAGTAATCCCTCGTTACCCTCACTAAACTCGAAAAAGAAATTATCAAAATGAATTGGAATGAAAATTTTTGGTCTAAAGGATTTTACATATCCTTCTAAAACCACTTCATCATTTTTTCTGTTCGCGACACCTTGAATGAGCGCATCCACTTTAACGACTGATTTAGGGATTCGGTCTAAAAATGGTGCCGCTCCTTGGTCGATAAGAATATTTCCCAAGGGATGCTCAATAAGATAAAACCAAGTTTCTCCAACACAATAATCCCAAAAACTTAAATTCGTATCCTTTGGAACTGGGCCAGGAAGAAAATCAAATAAATGTAAAATCTGAGAGTGCTCTTTTGGAAGAGGAGTAACAAAGAAGTCTCCCACTTTAATTTTTTTATAAGGCTTCACCCTCACCATCTTGATAGCAGGATCTTTGTAAGCAAGGGCGAGCCTCTCATTATGCTCATCAGCGTAATAAATACTTTTAGCGAGCTTTGAAACCATGGGAGCATCTATGGCGTGATCAAAATGAGAATGACTGACAAAAGTCGCATCCACACGGGTCAATTTATTTTTAAAAAGAACATTTTTTACCAGTGTTTCGTCAGATTTAAGCTGATTGACTCCAAGCCAGTGTAAAACTCCAGGTCTTGTCCATGCCGGATCAAATAAAATGCGAGTTTTTCCATCGTCTATAAGAACCGAGGCGACTGTTAACCACCTCGCAGTGACCTCCGCCCAAAGGTTTAAAGAACTAAGACTCAATAAAATAAAAAATAGAGTTTTAAACATCATCATCCATCTTATAAACTGTTTCTATGAAAACATATCAAACTAATGGCGCTTTTGCAGAGAATTATAAATTTCTTATTGGTTCAATTATCCCTAGACCCATCGCCGTTATATCTACTCGAAATATCGATGGCTCCCAAAATCTCGCTCCCTTCTCTTTCTTCACTGCAGTTTCAGCGAGCCCCATGATTGTTGCTTTTTCTCCTATGATCAGAAGCTCGGATGGTGAGTTTAAAGATACCGTTAAAAATATTCTACGAGAGAGGGAATTTGTTGTGAATTTTTGCACTGAAAATAATTACGACAAAGTTAATCTTGCCTCCACAGAGCTTCCTTTCGGTGAAGATGAATTTAAGTTTACTGGGCTTACTCCTGTTCCATCTGATCTCGTGAAAGCGGCCAGGATGAAAGAGTCTCCTATTCACTTCGAGTGCGTTTTTAGAGACATGCTCTGCTATGGAAAGACCCCTGGTTCTGGATCGATTATCACAGGTGAAGTAAAGCTTGTTCATATCGATGAATCTATCTTAAAAGATGGGAAAATTTCGACCGATCTACTGAAGGCCGTGGGACGCGGAACTGGGAACGATTGGTTTAAGACTGATAGTCGCTTTCAG
>CAMAYW010000296.1 GCA_945862475.1 Bacteriovorax stolpii | reverse complement strand
CCCACAAGGTGGCGGACCATATGTTTTAAAAAACCTGTGCCTACTATGCGAAACTGCCAGCAAGTTGATATCTCTCCAGCTCTAAAGAGCGAGCCTCTAAAGAGTTCCTCTGGATTAATGATAGTGAGATCACACTCATAGATATCTCGAATGGTGGTGTTTGATTTCCCGCCAATGGACCAAAAGTTTCGAAAATTATTTTTCCCTTTGAGTTTATCAATACAAGTCTCAATATGATCGATATTTAGGGAGTAAGGAGTTTGGGCAATAAAGCGCTGATCAATTCCAGAAAAATGGGATGTGTTCGTAAAAAGATAGCGATACTCTTTTGAAACTTGATCGACGGAGGGGATGAAATCACCTTTGCATGGTGAAAGTGCGAGACATCTCATGTGAGTAGGAAGTGCTGCATTCAATTGTGTAATATCAAGTTGCCTCGGATCCTCGGCAGAGATCTTCACCACTTGACCGAAGGCATGAACCCCTTTATCTGTGCGAGAAGCTGCCCTTGTCGTCACTTTTCCTTGAAGTACTTTTTCCAAAGATTGGTTAAGTTCTCCTTGAATAGTGGGCATACCCTCTTGCCACTGGAAGCCCAAGTGGTGAGTTCCGTCGTATTGAAGTATGGCCTTGTAGTAGTTCATAACAAGATCATACTAAAGAATGACGATTATGCCATCCAGTTCATCGAATGAAATTGGCCCAATCATTTTAGACTTAAATATTCTCACTATTTTGATTGGATTGAAGAGACTCCATATATTTAATTGCTCTTCTTTCTGCAAATCCATCAATTAAAAGTGTTACACCAGAAAAAAAGACAAGGGCGATTCCTAGTCCCTGATAAAAATCATTTTTTACTGCTGTTCTAAAAATCAAACCAATAACTCCAAAGGCAATCCATACAACCAAATATTTTGGCCAGGCTTGATTTACTTTAGTCATTCGTATGATTTCTGATTTGATGGTTTCTTCTTTTTGAGTTTCAAGACCACTCTTAAGATCTTTTAATTGATTAGGAGTTCTGAATCCTACAACGCTCCCAACAGTGATACAAATGAGAGCAAGTACTAAAAATGGTATTGCAACTCCTTTTTCAAAGGCTCCACCTTCCGAGAGAAGCCAGACTCCAAAGACCAGACTAAGAAGTCCTACTGATAGGATAAAAATTAAAGCCTCAATTTTTTCACCTTGAAAGTAATCATTCATCACAAACCACAAATTCATAGTTTCATCCTTAATTATAAACCGACTAAAGTTCGGCTTATCTGATCTAATCTTTCAGCAACTACCTCATCGTGAGCATTTGGGTTAGGTGAGTGAAGAGGCCAGCCTCCCTTTGTCGCTTCTTTTGCTCTGTAGATTCCTTTCTGGCTAAAGTATGCACCATTGTGTTTTTCAACATCTGGAGCCAGGAGAGAATAGAGTGTCGTCTGAGCTCCTTCCCATGGCTCAATCATTCCTGCTAATTTCAAAATTGGTTTGAGCATGATGTTCTGAATCCATACTGGCATAAAACCTCGAATAAGATTGGTTCTAACCCAGCCCGGATGAACACTGACCGCAGTTACACCTGAGGCGGTAAGCCTTTTTCCGAGGTGTTTTGCATACAGAAGATTAGCTAGCTTTGATTGAGCATAAGCTTCCCATCCATCGTATTTTCTTTTCTCGAAATTGATATCTTCAAAATCAATTTTCCCCTCTCTTCCTTGCGCCTTATCATGAAAACAGCTTGAAAGAATAACGATTCTTGAAGGAGCAGATTGCTTAAGGGTGGGAAGTAAGAGCTCAGTAAGAAGATAATGCCCCAAATGATTTGTTCCAAATTGAGTTTCAAATCCATCTTTTGTTTTAGATTGAGGTGTATACATCACTCCAGCGTTGTTTACCAGGCCATGCAATTCATTATGTTTTGCGAGAAAGACATTTACAAAATTTCGAATTGACTTTAAATCGGCAAGATCTAATTTCATAATTTCAATTTTCGCCGATGGATTTAATTTGAGGATCAATGTTTTTGCTTTTTCGCCTTCAGCGATTCTTCTGCATGCAATAACGACATTCGCTCCCTGCTTCGCGAGATGCTCAGCAGTGGCGTACCCAATTCCAGAGTTCCCGCCTGTAACGATATAGGTTTTACCGAAGAGATGAGTCTCAAGGATATGGGAGGGACAAAAAAGTGTTTTTGGCATAGGACTCCTAATAAGTGACCAGTGGTTATTAAAGTAAGAGACCATCGGTTACTTGTCAAATTGTTTTTTGTTAATCTATTCATTAAGAGAAGATTGAGATATAATTTCAAAATGAGTAAAGGTTATTTAAGGGCAAGGAAACCTGAGGAAAAAGAAGAGCGTAAGTTACATCTCCTAGATGTTGCTCGATCCTTAATTGAGTTGGAAAATGATCTTAATCTATTAAGTCTGAATGAAATTGCTCGATCTGCAAAAATGGCAAAAGCAAATATCTATCGTTATTTTGAATCCCGAGAAGCCTTGTTGTTGGATTTATTATGGGAAGAGTGGCTAGCGTGGTTTAAAGATTTTCAAAAAGACTGGTCAAAGTTATCAAAAAATAAAAAGTCTTTTGACTACCTAATTAGGCACCTCGCTCAAACTCTTTCTAGAAGACAATTACTCTGTAACCTGACAGCGTCTTTACCATCTGTCATTGAGAAAAATCTTTCAGAACAAACAATTAAAGACTTTAAATATCAGTCAATTGAACTTTTTGGAGAAATCGCAAATTATTTAGAAACTTGCTCTGATAAATTACCAGCGAACTTATATGCCATTTTCCTACAAGATACCGTTAGTTTAATCGCTGGAATCTATCCATTTGCCCATCCAAACAAAGTCGTCGGCAAAGTATTATTGGATCCAGAACTTCGATTTTTTAAAAGAAATTTTGGAGCTGAATTAGAGCGTTATATGAAGGCGATTGTGAATGATTTAAAAGATAAATAATGCTAACGAAAAACCCTTACTTGATCTATTCACCCTAATCATGGCTATCAAAGTAACCAAAGCATTCAGCAAAAAAGAGAATGATTATATTTGGACTGAATAAATATTTGGTAGATTTTCATTTTTTTCAAGATCCCATTCTGTCTAAAAACTATTAATCAGAAAGCATTCCAATTGGCCCAAGTGCAAGAATTTACAGAGTCTTAAAGGAGATGATTTGTTGTGGTGTCGTGCGTTGAGCACCGTTTTTGATTCGTTTGGCTTTATGTGCTAAATACCCTATCACTAATTGAAAAGGAGCTTTTATGTCTTTCGCATTAATTCCACTTTTTCTCATCTCTCTTTCATTTGCATCACTCAGAGTTGAAGGAGAATGGATTTCAAAAAGGAAACATGACCTCCGGTATGTCACAATTTATAAAGTCAAAACCATAAAAAAACCTCTTAATAATTTCCCATGGATCGAGGAAGACTGTCACGATAACGGAGCTCGATTTGCAAACTGGTCGAAAAGTTTAAGTTATGAAATTAATTATGGTGGGTCGTTAAGTTTTAATCTTTTAGGATTTGCGGATATAGAGCTTGGAAATGAAAGATCTAAAACAATTGAGTTTTCTTTTCAGCGCTG
>CAMAYW010000295.1 GCA_945862475.1 Bacteriovorax stolpii | reverse complement strand
AATCGGAGATCGTGGCATGAGGCTCTCTGGTGGGCAAAGTCAGCGACTCACCATTGCCAGGGCGTTTTTAAAAAATCGAGACATTCTTCTTTTTGATGAAGCAACATCAGCACTTGATAATGAATCAGAAAAAATTGTCCAAGCTGCCCTAGAAAGAGTGGCCGGGCATAAAACAGTGATTGCAGTTGCTCACCGATTATCGACCTTAAAAGATTTTGACCGAATTATAGTCATGAAAGATGGTTTAAAAATCGAGGAAGGAAGTCACTCAGAACTGATTCAAAAAGCCGGTGAATATAAAAAGCTTTATGAACTTTCAACTAGAGACTAGTCGTTTCGAAAATAGACCAAGTTTCCTCTAGAATTTTGTAATGGGCCTTAAGAAGATTTTCATTGTCACTCGTTCTATTGAGATACTGAATTCTTTCGGCCTCTTGCTTTTCAAACTTAACATTGTTGATTTTTGTTTGGATGACTGAAATTTCCGGAGAGATTGAAGCGACGATTTTCTTGCACATTTTTTCCGGAGTCATGCCACTCACACTTGAAAGTCTAAGGAAGCCATTTGATTGGAGGTACCAGTTTTTTATCGTCTCTTTGTCATTCTCGGAATAAATGCCATCATAAAGAGTCACTTCTGAAACAGCGAAATCAGATTTAAGAATGCGAGAAACAGTTCTCCCTCCGCCGGAGTGAGCTGATAAAGAGAGAGTAGGAAACGATCTTTCCGTTGCCATTTCGATGTCGTGAAAAAATCTCATAAGGGATGGTTTATCCTTTAAATGAGAGTCATACGTCTGACAATTTCCCTCACTTCTGGGAAAAATCATCATTTTTTTACTAACGCATAGGCTCTTATTGAGATGAAAACTCCGAATCATTTGCCCTAAATCTCCTTCATATTCAGGGTATTTTCCTAGGAGGTGGCCGTGAAAATGAACACCAAGAGCATTCACTTCCTTGGGTATTGAGACCAAAATTTCTAAAGGATAACTGGGAAGCCTGCCGCGGCACTCAGTGTATTGGCAATCATCGAAAATCAAGTTTTTACAGTTGAATTCTCTCGATTGAAGGGAGGCAACAATACGTTCATCAGCGTAAAGAGAATTAAAAAAAGAAAATAATAAAACTCCATAGATCAAAATCATTCGCTACCGATACCACTTAAAAATTCTCTTTGTCTTTAGAGTTTTTACGCAATCGACCATAGTTACAAAATATTCATACTTTGTACTCCCAAAGAGACCGCTTTGTGATAAATTGAGAGCGAAATAAATCACCAGGAGTGCACTGTGTCAGAAGAGAATTTAAAGTCGATGGCCGACCTCGTTTCCCACGCTAAACATAGAGGTTTTATTTTTCAAAGTTCAGAAATTTACGGCGGACTTGGATCTTGCTGGGACATGGGACCACTTGGTGTCGAATTAAAAAATAATTTAAAGAGTACATGGTGGAAGGCCATGACTTACAGAGAAGATATAGACGGTGTTGATGCTGCTATTCTTATGCACCCAACGGTTTGGAAGGCTTCAGGCCACGTGGATAATTTCACAGACCCTATGGTTGATTGTAAATCATGCAAAAGTAGATTTCGCGCGGACAATATCGATCTCAAAGCACCATGTCCTGTCTGTAAGGCAAAAGATTCTTACACGGAACCAAGAAATTTTAATCTCATGTTTAAAACTCAAATGGGTCCAGTGGAAGATTCATCAGCTCTTGTTTACCTTCGCCCGGAAACAGCTCAAGGGATTTTTGTTAATTTTCCTAACGTTCAACAAACGATGAGAAGAAAACTTCCTTTTGGTATTGCTCAAATTGGTAAAGCTTTTAGAAATGAAATCACGCCAGGAAATTTTATATTTAGAACCCGTGAATTTGAACAAATGGAAATGCAGTATTTTATTAAGCCAGGAACTCAAGCGGAAGCGATGGAGATGTGGAAAGATCTTCGCTGGAAATGGCACCTTGAAAATGGATTGCGTCCTGAAAGACTTCGCTGGAAAAAACATGAAGAACTCGCTCACTACGCAGATGCTGCTTTCGATATTGAGTACGAATTTGCTCACGGCTGGGGAGAAATGGAAGGGATTCACTCTCGAACTGATTTCGATCTTCGTCAGCATCAAGAATTTTCTAAAAAGAATCTGCAATACGTTGACCAAATTGACGGAAACAAAAAGTACATCCCATTTGTTCTCGAAACATCTGTGGGATGTGACCGCTGTATGCTAGCTCTCATGACTGATGCCTATAGAACGGAATTTCCTGGAGATGCAGAAAAGGAAAGAGTTGTGATGAGATTTAAACCATCTCTTTCTCCAATAAAAGCAGCTGTCATGCCTCTCATTAAAAAACCTGAACTTGAAACCATTGCTTCAAAACTTCTCTCTGAACTTCAGAAAGATTTTAAATGTGAATACGACACAGCAGGATCGATTGGAAAACGCTACCGTCGTCAAGATGAGATCGGAACACCTGCTTGTATTACAGTGGACTTTGATACGATCAATGATCTTGCCGTTACTATCAGAGACAGAGACACGATGGTTCAAGAAAGAATCGCTCTTGATAAAGTGAAGTCCTACTTAAAAGAAAAATTTTCTCTATAAAGGGTTATACCGATGAAAAAATGGGTTTATAAATTTTCTTCTGAATTAACTGACGGTAATAAAGACATGAAAGGTCTTTTAGGTGGAAAAGGGGCCAATCTCGCTGAGATGTGTTCTATGAAACTCTCTGTGCCTCCTGGATTCACTGTCACAACGGAAGCCTGTTTAGATTTTTATAAAACGAAACGAGAAATATCTCCTGAAATTAGAGGTCAAGTAACAGAGGCCCTAAACTGGGTTGAGTCTTTGACGGGAAAAAAATTCGGAGACGTCGAAAATCCACTTCTATTTTCAGTGCGCTCAGGAGCAAGAGCTTCGATGCCAGGGATGATGGATACAGTTTTAAATCTTGGACTAAACGATAAAACGGTTTTGGGACTCGCTAAGAAAACGAATAATCCTCGTTTCGCTTGGGATTCTTATCGCCGATTCATTCAGATGTTCTCAAACGTCGTTTTGGGCATCAATACGTCTCATCTTGAATCAAATCTAGAAGATCTAAAAGAAGCTCGTGGTGTTCACGAAGATACAAAACTAACAGCGGAAGATTTAAAAGAACTCGTGAGTGTTTATAAAAGTGTGATTCTTGAGGATCACGGAATTGTCTTCCCGCAAGACCCCACAGAGCAATTGTGGAGAGCGATTGGTGCCGTTTTTGGTTCTTGGAATAACAACCGTGCCATCAAGTACCGCGAAATGCACAACATTCCAAATGACTGGGGAACAGCGGTTAATATTCAATCAATGGTTTTTGGAAACATGGGTGATAGTTGCGCCACAGGTGTTTGCTTCACTCGTGATCCGTCGACAGGAGAGAAAAAATTCTTTGGTGAGTATCTTGTGAATGCTCAAGGTGAAGATGTGGTTGCCGGAATTAGAACTCCAGCTCCTATAAATGACGCTTCAAAGAATGAATCAAATAAACACCATAAAACACTCGAAGAAGTTCTTCCCAATGCCTATAAGGATCTTGTTTCTG
>CAMAYW010000294.1 GCA_945862475.1 Bacteriovorax stolpii | reverse complement strand
GTTCTCGCAAGTAGTAATCAATGTAACAAATTTGGAATCGATCTCAACCATGTAAAAGAATTCGTTCCGTGTAAAGAAGTTCTTCACTGCAGTAACATTCATGATTTTTGTCTTATCAAACTAGATACGATGAAAAATGGAAAAGAAGTTGGGGAAGAAGTGAAGCCTTTAAAATTCACTTCTGAGAGACCAACAAAAGAAACAAATACGATCATTATTGGAAATGCACTTGGTATGGGAATTCACGCTGCCACATACACAGGGATTAAAGATTTAGGGAAAAACTGGGGACACTACAACCGCGCCTTCTCTGGAAACTCTGGAAGCCCACTCTTAAATGAAAAGGGAGAAGTCCTTGGGATTCATTATGCCCGAAGTACCTCTGATGCTTCTAATTACGGTGGACCAGCTGGACGAGGCCTTGGACTTGCCGTAAAAACAGAAACTATGATGAGTGAAATTGGAAAAATTCTCTCGAAAGAAGAAATGGAAAATGCTCTTCACTCCGCCAATATCCCTTGCGATTTATAAACACACTCTCTCCGGGCGCCCTCAATGGGCGCTCGTTTTATTCCTTGAAATATCAAGCCATTATCAATTAATTGAATTAAAAACTAAGTTATTTCCCAAACCTTCCCGATAAGTTCCCCATGAAAAAATTTATCCTGCTGTCCACCCTGAGTGTTCTCTTTATTCCTTTCTCCGAAGCGGCATGCCCGGATGGAAAAACCTACAAAGTCCATTTTACCTTTGATGATGGGCCCAAAAGTGCTTTAACTCCTAGGGTGCTTGATGTCCTTAAAGAAGAGAAAGTCCCTGCGACTTTTTTTGTTCTTGGAGAATATTTTGAAGGGGGTAAGAAAAACCCTGCAACGAAATCCGCGTATGCCATTCTCGATCGAATGAAAAGAGAAGGCCATCGTATAGGATCTCACACTTATAATCATATTGATCACCCTCTTTATAGTGCAGCAAGAGTGAAAGAAAATATCATGAAGCCCAATCCTTGGCTTAAAGATTATCTCTCTCCTGTTCTAAGACTGCCCTATGGTGGTGGTTCTTTTAGAAGTAAAAATCCAGCGACTCAAGCGAAAAATGACATGGTCATGAATACAGTTAAAAAAGCTGGTTTTAAACACGTCGGCTGGGACATTGATACCAACGACTGGGATGCAAAAAAGCGCCCGACACTTCTTCCAACAATGCTTCGAGATATTTGTCGAGAAAAAGGTGGTGTCGTTTTATTTCATGATGTTCAAAAAAATACAGTCGAACATTTACGTGAATGGATTAAGGCGGTTAAAAAAGAAGGTCACACTTTTGGCCCTCTCGAAGACTTTGTTCCAGAAGCCAAAAAACCACTTCCACCTGAGGCCTGCGGAGAAGATTCTACTCTTAAAGGTGTAAAGGATCTTGAAGGTGATGTTGGTAAGGTTTTAGAAAAAATTAAAGTTAAGGAATAATTATGAAAAATATAATAACGTTTACATTTGCTTCGCTTCTTCTCACCACAGCTGCGTGCGCTCAATCACCAGTCTTTACTTCTTTAAGTTCAACCGGTGGTACGATCTTTGCGGGTGTAAAACTTGAATCCAAAGGCAATGAACCAGAGACTTATCTCATTAAGGTCTCAAGTGCTGAAATGACATCAGATAAAATAGCCCTTCCCTCTGATATCTCCCATCGAGAAGTAGTGGCCCTTTTTCCTGCGGAAAAAAATCTTTTGGTTGTCATGAGCCAAAAGACCGTAGAACAAGGAGATAAACCACAATTTCATAGTTTTGATACTTCTAAAAAAGAATGGAAAAAACTTGCTGAAGCTGATTGCGTTTCTTTTGCAAAGCTTAAAGTTGAAAAAGAAGCTGTTACTTTTGTTTGCGTGGAAACCAACGCCAAAGGTGATGAGGTTGAAAACATGAAAAAGGTCTCTCTTAAAGGAGTGACTCTTACTCAGCCTGGCGAAATCACACTTCCACTAGCAAAGATCGAAAAAGACGCCGTGAAAGCGGAGCTTTTGGGAGATTCCTTCGAGTGGAAGGAGCTTAAGGTCGGTGTGGATAAAAAAGAAAAGGTTTTTCGTCCCTAAAAGTCCCATTCCTGGCCCTATCATCTTGACAATGGGCCAGGAAAGAACGACTTAAGCACATGACAAAATTTAATGATTTACCTCTCTTAGAAACGATTCTTAAAAACATTCAAGAAGCTGGTTACGATACCCCAACACCCATCCAGGCCCAATCCATTCCTCCCCTTTGTGAAGGGAAAGACCTCCTAGGGATCGCTCAAACTGGTACGGGAAAAACGGCGGCCTTCACTCTTCCCATGCTTCAAAAACTCTCTGGTAGAGATTTTAGTTTAACTCCTAAAGAGCCGCGCTCCCTGATACTTGCTCCCACGCGGGAACTTGCTTCACAAATCAAAGAGCAAATCGATAAATACGGAAAAGACTTAAAACTTAAAAGTGCGGTAATTTTTGGTGGTGTGGGACAGGCGAATCAAGTCAATGCCCTTCGTGGAGGTCTTGATATCTTGATCGCAACACCAGGTCGTCTTTTAGATCTGATGAACCAAGGCTTTTGTAAATTAAGCCGCGTGGAAATTTTTGTTTTGGATGAAGCAGACCGTATGCTTGATATGGGATTCATTCATGATATTAAAAAAGTTATCTCTCACTTACCTGAGAAAAAACAAACCATGCTTTTTTCGGCCACTATGCCGAATGAAATTGTGGGTATCGCGAATCGCATTTTAAAAAATCCGGTGCGAGTGGAAGTCACTCCTCCATCAAGTACAGTTGAAAGAATTGATCAAAGAGTGATCTTTTGCCAGAAGGCACATAAGTACCAACTCCTAAGGAAAGTTCTTCAAGATGAAGGAGTGGAGCTTACTCTTGTCTTCACAAGAACTAAGCATGGGGCCAATAAAATCGTTGATTACCTTAATGCTCATCAAATTAAAGCTTCTGCCATTCACGGAAATAAATCTCAGTCGGCCCGTGAAGCAGCACTCGAGAATTTTAAATCTGGTGCGATTAAAGTTCTCATTGCGACAGATATCGCCGCACGGGGGATTGATGTTCAGGGTGTCTCTCACGTTGTGAATTTTGATATGCCAGTCGATGCTGAAAGTTACGTTCACCGAATTGGCAGGACAGCGAGGGCCGGAAAAGACGGGGATGCGATTTCATTTTGTGATGAAACGGAAAGAGAAGCCTTATCACGCGTTCAAAAACTCATCGGTCTAAAACTTCCTGTGGAAACTTTTGTGGGAGTCGCTGAAAAATCAGTTCAGGACACAAGACCCCCTCGTCCGTACAGAGATCCCAGAGCAAAACCTAAGGCAAAGACAGACCAAAGACAACAATCGAAACTAGCTGCACCAGTGGGCCAGAAACCTCAGCAGCAACCCAAGAAAGAAGACAAATCAAAAGTTGGATATAAATTCAGGAACAAGAAATGAAAACAGATTACAAAAACCTCTCAGAACTTACGGATAAAAAACTTCGGACTCTAAGAAATAATATCAATAACCGACTCGAATCTTTCACAAAGGGTGGAGAAAAAAATCTTCCTCCAAGTCACATGCTCCATGGACTTGATGAAGCTCAATGCAAA
>CAMAYW010000293.1 GCA_945862475.1 Bacteriovorax stolpii | reverse complement strand
CAGGTATGAAATCCGGCCAATTGTAAAATTGTCATTTCAGATTTTTCTTGTTTCAATCTTCTGCCTTAATGCTGCAAATGTTATTTCCCCTCAAAACTCAGCTGTCACCTTCTTAGTGATGGTTTTTTTCTCGTTAGCAACATTAAATGGTTCAAACTTAATAGATGGCCTGGATACATTGTCTTACAAGGTTTCAGCAGTTATCTATTTCGCTTTTATTTTGTTAGCAACCAATATAAATTGCCTTCCGGCCCTATTCATAGCAACTTCTTGCTTTTTTATTATGACGGGTTTTTATTTTTTTAATCGCGAACCATCATCAATTCATTTGGGTGAAGTAGGGGTAAGTTGCCTTGGCTTTTCGTATATTCTATTGGCCACCCTTATTTACCAAGGGTACTTAAAACAGAATCCACCGCTTTATGCCTTAAGTAAGTCACTCTTTCCGATATCAATTATTTTAATGGAGTTACTTATCAGCTTCTCGCGACGGATCTGGAATGGCAAATCTCCTTTTAGGGGAGATACGCTTCATGTTCACCATATACTAAAGAAGGAATATAAGTTCTCAGCCTCTACTACTTCTACGATTATTGCTCTCGTTTATTCATTATTTATCGGGATTGGATTTTACGTCATGGATCCGTTCTCATCACTTGCTTCCATTGCTTGTATGGCCTTATTTTGCGGAGGATGGTCCTATGCTGTAGGTAGTAAGTATTGGTTTAAGGATCAAATTCAATTAAATATTCTTGAAACCTTATTAGTTAAAGAGGAAGTCAGAATTATTTCTTCTAGTACATTGTCAAAGTTTAGCTTTACTTTGATAAACGAAAAAAATAAAGAAAAATACCCTTTATAAGCCCTTTTAGAGAAATCCCAAAATAAAGACAGGGCCTGTAGGAAAATTCTTTCAAACACATGACAAAAGTTTTAAGAAGACCTCTGATATGCGAGTTTCCGATTACCACTGAATATATTAAAAAAATAATACTTCTGTGCCATGGGAGATATTTCATCATGACATAGCCTAAATTGTGGGCCGTGCTGGAAATGACAGCTTCTTGGATAAAATGTCCATGATGACTGTCATGATTTATGAGTAGCTCTGGATCAAAAAAGATCCTCCCACCTTGCGATTTTATCTTAAGGCAAAGGTCGAGCTCCCAAAAAACTCCATTACCTTGGCTTGGATCATCGCCCTGAAGCTTTGGATCAAGGTGATGGAGGTATTTTCTTTGAACAGACATATTAACACCTTTTAATACATCTACTTCTCTTAAACCTGAAGACATCCTGTGATGATTTCCTATTACCTTCCCATAAAAGGTTATATGTCCAACTGTTTTAACTGGGAAATCATGATAACTCCAGGGTTCAGAAAGAATAATATCCGGTCCACCAAGGGCAGCAGCTTCAGGGTAATTTTCAAAAAAAGTTTTGATTTTTTTTATCCAATCGGGAAAGGCGATTGCATCATCATCCATGAAGGTGATTATGTGAGAAATCTGCTCTTCTAGAGATGACTTGATTGCCGCATTTTCGGCCCATATGACTCCGGGCCGTGAAACATTGATGATTTTGTACTTCAAATTGGACTTTGACCTCCACAAATTTAAGAATCCATGAGTCTCTTGATCCTCTTCTCGAACAGTTATGATGGTTAAATCAGGTCTCTCGGTCTGTAGTTCCAAACTTTGAAGGCAGGCTTCTAATTTTTTAATTCGTTTCCAGGTCGGAATAATCACAGTCAAATGCATGGAAATTTAAACTCTTCTATTAATTAGGTAAGTATATAATATAATACTTCTTAATTAATTAAATGTTTTTCTAGAGGCATTAGTGGGCGAACTTACAAGTAAATCTTTTCTTAACTTTCTAACTTCCCTTTTAAAAAGCATAGGTCTTCTGTTACTTACATTCTTTTTAACTCCATTACTTTTGAGTTATATTGGTGCGGAAGATTTTGGAACATTTAAAGTGATAATGGAGGTTTATGGGTACTTAAGTCTTCTAGAATTTGGTCTTTATTCAAGTTTAATTGCTTGTCTTTTACCTCTCATTAAAAAGGATGATGGAGAGGAAATAAACTTCCTCTTGCGCCAGGGAAAAAATCAATACATAAAATCTGCACTTTGGACTTTTGGAATCTCATTGATTATTTTACCTTTCTTGCCGTATCTGACTTCCTGGGGACGGAAAAGCCCTCAGGATCTCTATATAACTTTTGCTTTGGTCGCTGCAACTTCGGTTCTGATTCCCTTTCAGCCTTACAAGATTTTTCTGGAAGTTAGTAACCAGGAGCATAAGGTCAATGTCATTATTTTTTTTCAGAATCTAAGTTTTATTTTAATTGGGATTTTTTTCGCCTACTTTGGATGGGGCCTACTTTCTCAAGGCTTTGCCGTGCTATTTTCCGGATGTCTTGGTGTACTTCTAATTCGTTATGCTTCTAAAATTTCACTCAAGGGAAAATTTGATAAGACAAAAAGATTTCTTCCTGAAATGCGCAAGTTTCAAAAATCTCAGGTTCTAAATGATTTAGCATCAAAAATTTGCCTGAATTGTGATCAATTAATCATTTCAATTTTTCTTGGTCCGACCATGGTAACGAAAGTTTTCCTCGGACAACGAGTGGTCATGATTATGCAGGGTCAACTTCAATCATTAGGCCAGTCTACCTACGCTTCATTAGGCACTTTGTATTATTCGGATATTGAAATTTTTAAAAAGCGTTTCATGGAAGTCACAAAGATCATCTCTCTTGTTGGAGTTGCTACTTTGGTCCCGATATGCATTCTTAACCAAGCCTTTATTGCTTTATGGGTTGGGGATGGTTACCAGGTGGGAGGGAATGCATTAACATATCTGGCGGCTTCGAATGCCTTTCTTTTTTCACTTTTTAGCTTTTGGGCATTTGTGTTCACTGCTCTTGGAAAACCCAGTGGGATTACTTCAATGATTTGGAGACAGGCGGTTGTGAATGTAATAGCTAGCATTGTTGCTACAATCTATCTCGGGGGAATCGGTCCTATTGCGGGTACTTTAATAAGTTTCATCGCGGTTCCTCTGTACTATTATCCGCATTTATTAAAAACTCATTTTGGTCTTTCACAAGTTGAACTAATGAAAACGATATCGGTTTCTGCACTCTTTGGGATCGCTCCACTTATCCTTTATCACTATTCTCCTTTTAAATTTAATCCAACAAGCTGGCCCACGTTTTTTATAATAGGAATTTTAATTTTTTTGACTTATTCTCTTTTTTTGGTATTTGCTCTTTTTAATATCGAAGAGAGATTGATCTTTTTTAACCGCTTAAAGGTTCAATGCAAAAAGTTATTAAGAAAATAGGCTTTAATGGGCGTCCGTTTTGTCAGAAGGGAATGAGAGGACTTAGCCGACACACACTTGAATTGATCAAAGGTCTTAAGGAAGTTCACCCCGAGCTTGAGATCTATATTTATAGCTTTGATAAGGTTGATCCCTTTTATCGAAAAGAGTTATCTTTTGCTCATTTCAAGGATTCAAGAATCAGGCCTAAAATTCTTTGGGATCTTTATTTTTTAGGGCGAGAAGTAAAAAAGGATAATTTAGATCTCTTCCATTCTACAAATAATCTGGGAGTC
>CAMAYW010000292.1 GCA_945862475.1 Bacteriovorax stolpii | reverse complement strand
TGAAGTGTTATATAGATAGTTTGTAAAATCTATTGATTGGTGAGATGAGGTGTATTTTTTTTTACAGCCTTAGATTAGAATGCTTATAATTAAACAATGGTCCCATTAAACTACAATCAGCTTTATTATTTTTTCCAAATAGCAGAAACAGGATCAATTGTTCTTGCTTCAAAGACGGTTTTGATAAGTTCACCTGCTTTGTCGATGCAGCTTAAGGAACTTGAAGAAAGTTTCGGAACTCCATTATTTTCACGAATAGGAAAAAAGTTGGTTTTAACTGAGGCAGGGACTATCGTTCATGAATATGCTCGAGATATTTTCAAATTGGGTTTTGAATTAAAAGACACTTTAGCAGATAGAAAACAGGATAACGAGAGAGCTAAAATTGAAATTGGTTCTCAGGACTCGATTCCTAAAAATATTTGTGATGAATTGATAACCTTTTTAATTTCTCAGAAATCCTGCAAAGTTATTCTCCGTGAAGGGAATAGGGAGCAACTACTCAAATTGCAAGATGAGTTTAAGCTTGATATCATCCTTACGAACTCAGTCCCGCAAATAAATAATTCTGCCATTTTTGAGACAAAATTATTACTACGTGAAGAGTTGATCGCAGTAGGGCATCCAAAATATAAAAGTCTTAAATCAACTTGGCCTGAGTCTTTAAAAAATACACCAGTCATTCTGCCTACTTTTGATTCAAGTTCACGTCAGAAGTTAGAGCTGTACTTTAAACATAAAAATTATTATCCGGACGTAGTAGCTGAAGTTGAAGATAAGGCGATGGAAATTGATCTGGCCCTTAAGGGGCATGGATTGGCGATGGCCATGAAGAGTACTGTAGAGCACTTATTATCTGAAAAAAAATTAATCGAAATCGGAAGCCTTAAAAAAATAGAAGATGAAGTTTGGATGATTGTTGGAAAACGAAAAATTCTCAACCCTTTAGCATTATTTGCTATGAAAAACTTCACTCTCTCTGGTTCATAATTTTTCTTGAACCATCACATCATTATAACTGAATAGTGAATCCTAGGCATCTTTGTTAATCTTAACATGATGCAACGAAGGAGTTTAGTATGCAAGTGCAAATTCACTACCAGGGTTTGACTAGCTCTCCTTGGATGGAGTGGTTCATATTGGAGCGAGTTGAGAAATTAAGCCGTCATCTTAATCGGTCTGCTTCTATCCAAGTGGAACTTACGTTTGATAATAATAGGTATTCCACCTCTTTGTTTATCCACAGCTTAAACCATGATTATTTTTTTTCAAATCCTGGTTTGAACTTATATGAGTCTTTTAACACGACAATCGAGAAGGTTAATCAAGCCTTGTCCGAAAATAAACGAAATACACTGAGACGAATTAATAAGAGATTCTTTTCAATTAAGGAAGGCATCAGCTAAACTCTATAGTTATATGATCAGACCAATATGCCGAATGGGTAATCCTATTCTGAGAAGAAAAGCCAACGAAATTGGTAAAGACTTTTTTAACTCTTCTGAATTTGATGCGCTTCTTGCGGATATGCACGAATCCATGAAGCACTATGGTGGTATAGGCATTGCGGCCCCTCAGATTGGAGTCGATCTTCAGGTAGCGATGATTGAACTAATTGGTTTTAACCGTTATGGAGAAGAGGTCAATTTACCTTTGACTTTCTTTATAAACCCACACATTCAATTTTTGACAGAAGAAAAGCAAGGTTTCTGGGAAGGATGTTTATCGGTTCCTGGATTAAGAGGCTTTGTTGAAAGACCTAAAAGAATCAAAGTTACTTATATGGACAGGAATGGAAATCCCCAGGAGATGCTAGCGGAAGGATTTCTTGCTACTGTCCTTCAACATGAACTGGATCATTTAAACGGTGTGCTTTATATCGATCGTGTTCAGGATTCTAAGCTTCTTTCGTATCAGGAAGAATTTGAGCAGTTCATCCAGGAACGGAGCTTAGAGTGATTGATACTTCAGCTAAGTCTGTTGCCTTGAAGGAATTACTTAAGTTATCTGTGCCAATAATCTTAGGTCAGGTTGGACTCATGCTAATCGGTACAGGTGATATGATAATTGCCGGTCGGTATTCGCGGGAGTGTCTTGCAGCAATTGGACTTGCGATTGCGATTTCAAATCCAATTCAAATCTCATTTTTAGGAATGCAGTTTTCGATTTCACCCTTACTTGCGCAAAAAAGAGGCAACGGTGAGAAAGTCGAAGATTATTTTTGGACGGTACTTGTGTACAGCATTTTCATATCAATTGTTTCCTCCCTCTTAACTTACTTGAGTTTTTTTTTGGTGCCTTTCTTAAACTATGGACCCAAGTTAGAGCCCATTATTATTGAGTACCTCATCATTACGAGTTTTTCTTCTTTCGGACTTTGTCTCTACCAGGGGATGAAAGAGTTTCTACAATCGCAGGAAAAAATTATTGCGGCCAATATAGTGGCAATCCTGGGAGTTGGTGTTAATCTTTTATTTAACTATGCTTTCGTTTTCGGAGCTTTCGGGATGCCTGAACTCAAAGAATCCGGGCTTGCCTGGGCCAGTCTCGGAGTACGGTTTTTCATGGGGATAAGTTTATTTTTTATTGTTTTCAAGTGTTGGAAAAGTGCCCGGAAAATAGATTGGAAATTTATGAAAGATATGTGGAAGCTGGGTGTACCCATTTCTCTTTCTCTATTCATGGAAATTATGGCCTTTTGCTCAGTCACTTTGTTTGTTGGTAAATTTGCTGAGGTTCAGACTGCGGCAAATAATTTGGCATTAAATTTGGGTTCACTAGCCTTTATGATACCACTTTCTGTTTCTGCTGCCGTAGGAGTCAAAGTTGGCCATGCCTACGGTGAAAAGAATTATAATTCCATTTTGGTATATAGCCAGGTTAGTCTTTTTATTTCTTTTTGTTTCACACTTATCATGGGCTGCCTCTTTTATTTATTCCCACACGCAATCATGTCACTTTATACCGATGACATTTTGGTTTTGGATTGGGCAAAAAAACTTCTTTTCTGGGTGGCGTGTTTTCAACTCTTTGATGGAGCTCAGGTGACTATTGCGGGAATATTGCGAGGTTTAACTGTGACCCGTCCGGCGTCGTATGCCATCTTCTTTGGTTATTGGCTAATAGGAATACCATTAGGGTATTTTCTTGGTTTTTATACAACACTTGAAGCTCAAGGTTTTTGGATTGGACTTGCAGTATCCCTGGCAGTTGTGGCCTGTATGTTGAGCTGGATATTGAGAAAAAAATTAACTAGTTTGAATTTTCAGTTTTCTTTAACCTGAAACAACTTCATTAAAGCGGGTCTGGAATTGTTTGATCACATCATACGAGACATAGAGTTTAAGGGATATGCACATTTCCCTGACCTCCTAAATGCTGAACAATTGAAGGACATCAATCATTTTTTTGATTTTAAAAGAGATGAGTTTCGGCCAGCTATGGTGGGAGGAGTTGAGAACCGACAACGCGTTGAAAGTATAAGAGGGGATTATACTTTTTGGATTGATCCTCTAGAACCACCAGCTGTTTTAAAGGATTTATTCTCATTCTTGTTTATACTCAAACAAAAAATTAATGAAAAATTTTACTTAGGACTTAGAGATTTTGAGTGCCATCTGGCCTATTATCCTCCTGAAGC
>CAMAYW010000291.1 GCA_945862475.1 Bacteriovorax stolpii | reverse complement strand
GATTGTTTTTTGAGAATGGATTTTACACCCTGAGGAAGAATACAAACTCCTTTAAGGAGATAATATTCAGATTTGTATTTAATCACTCTTCCCGTAAAAACATCCCCTTCCATTAAACTGACTGTAGGGTGATCTTTTTTTAAAACGACTTTTTCGTCGTGAAGAATATCTTTCAGGACAATTTGTTTTCTAAAACTAGAGCGATTGAATTCAAAGAGGGAGTGGTTTACGTTCAGAAAAGCTTGTGAAAGCTCCTCATCTAAAACGTTATTTCTTATGTATTCCTCAATAACTTTTGAACCATCTTTTTGACGATGCTGAAAGACATACCAATCATTGAACGAATTCATTCTCGGTTCAAACTCGTCCTTATCCTCATCCAGTTTCCCCGTTAAAGAGAAATACTTATCTTTTGCCTCTTTCAATTCAGCAAAAAATTGTCCTTGAGTATAGAGACCCAGCACTTTATCTAAATGTTCATGAACTATATCCAGCATGGAGATATTCTACTCTTCAGTCTTTAAAACTGCCAAGAAGGCTTCTTGAGGAATTTCGACATTCCCGACCATTTTCATCCGCTTCTTACCCTCTTTCTGTTTCTCTAAGAGTTTACGTTTTCGAGAAACGTCACCACCGTAACATTTGGCGAGTACGTTTTTACGTAGGGCCTTCACGGTTTCTCGAGCGACTACTTTTGCTCCAATAGCAGCTTGGATTGCAATATCAAACTGTTGGCGATCGATGACTTTCAGTAAGCGATGAGTGAGGTCTTTTCCTTTTTGCTGAGACGTACTTCTGTGAGTAATCACAGAGAGGGCATCGACCTTGTCTCCATTTAGAAGAACGTCGAGCTTTACCATGTCTGATTCCATGTACTCATTTAACTCGTAGTCCATGGAGGCATAACCTTTAGAGAGAGACTTAAGTTGATCATAAAAGTCAAACATCATCTCAGACAAAGGAAGAATATAAATAAGCTGAACTCTCTCTTCTGTTATGTAATTAATCGCCTGCTGCTGGCCTCGTCGATCTTCACAAAGCTTAATGATTTTTCCCACAAATTCATTGGGGAGGTGAATCGATAATTTGACCGTTGGCTCAAGAATCGTTTCAATCACACTTGGATCTGGAAGCTTTGCTGGGTTATCAACAATAATTTTTTCACCACTGGCAGTGATCACATGATAACTGCAAGATGGAGCTGTAGAAATAAGAGCAAGATTAAACTCTCTTTCTAATCTCGTTTGAATAATATCCATATGGAGAAGACCCAAAAATCCACAACGAAACCCAAAGCCCAAGGCTTGAGAAACTTCTGGCTCATAGGTAAAGGAAGAATCATTGAGAGCTAATTTTTCGAGAGCTTCTTTTAAAATTTCATATTCTTCTGAATCGACTGGGAAAATCCCGCAAAAAACCATGGGTTTAATTTCTTTGTAACCAGCGAGTGATGGAGTTGAATCTTTTTTATCCGTATGAACAATCGTGTCGCCAACTTTAACGTCTCGAACCGTTTTAATTCCACAAACGATCATACCCACTTCACCAGCTCCAAGTTCACTTACTTCATGATAGAACGGCTGATGTACGGCGAGCTTAATCACTTCGTGATCCTGGCCAGAAAATTTAAAGTGAATTTTATCTTTAACCTTAAGATTCCCTTCCATGATTCTCGCAAGAACCACGACTCCTCTATAGGGATCAAACCACGAATCGAAGATCAGGGCCTGTAATGGGTTTTGAACTTTTCCCGTTGGAGGTGGGATTCTTTTTACAATCGCCTCTAAGAGACCATCAACTCCAAGACCTGATTTTCCTGAAACGAGAGGAGCTTCTGAAGCATCAAGTCCGATAACGTCTTCAATTTCTTTTTTTACTTTTTCTGGATCTGCATGAGGAAGATCAATCTTATTGATGACGGGAACAATTTCTAGATTGTTCTCTAGGGCCATGTAAACGTTGGCAAGAGTTTGCGCCTCAATTCCTTGGGAAGCATCCACAATGAGAAGAGCACCTTCACATGAAGCGAGAGAGCGCGAAACTTCATAAGTAAAATCCACATGTCCCGGAGTATCGATCAAATTAAAAAAATAAGTTTTCCCGTCATGAGCTTTATATTGAAGGCGAACTGTTTGGGCCTTAATGGTGATTCCACGTTCTTTTTCAAGATCCATGTTATCCAGTAATCTATCCGTTTTTTCACGATCAGTGATGGACTTTGTCATCTCGATAATTCGATCAGCTAGCGTCGATTTACCATGGTCAATGTGAGCAATAATTGAAAAATTTCGAATGAGACTCGTATCCATAGGCGTATGCTTGATCCTCGAATTTAATGTGCGTGGTCAAGCATACACTATTGGAAAGGCTAAACAAAGACCTCTTTACTGATAATCATCATGTAGTTGTCTAGATTGGATTCTTTTCCTCTAATCGGGAAGACATTGGCATAGCCTTGAAATACTTCGGATGTCTCATGAAAAGTGTACTCTCCCGTGACTGGGTCGATGACTTTTTTACGTTTTGGAATCGTAATTTCAGCGTTTTCAATTTTTGAGCGGCGCTTAATCGCAAGCTCAAAGGTTTCAATTATCGAGTCTGGCATCAATGTATCGGTCAAATTTTTGTTTAGGACGTCATCTGACTGAATTTCAAGAGTCGCATACATGGGGTTATTGAGATAGATAAGCTCCCCTTTAGCATTTGCAATCATAATATTCTTCTTAATCATATTGGCGAGAGTATCAAACTTTCGATGCTCAATTGAAATTCTATCTGTTCTTAATTGCTCAAAACGCTTCATATTCTGAATCATTTTATTCAGCTCTCGGGCCAATTCGCCAATTTCATCATCTTGGTCATAAAAAATACTGACGTCAAAGTTCACGTCTTGAAGTTCACGAACAGCATCGTTAATTTTTTTAAACGGCATCGCAATTTTTCCAGGCACAACTAACGAAAGAAGAATGGTGCCTAAGAACGTAATAATCAGGGTTATCAACATATTTCGACGTGTTTCCCCAATGATGATTTTCACTTGTTTATCACGCTGCTCATTTTGAAAGTATTGAATATCTTGAAACTCAGAGAAAGCTTCGAGGATTTTGTCGGTTAATTCATTAATCGTACTGACCCCTTCCCCATCTCGATAAAAAAGAGAAGATTTCGTTACGATGGTTTTTAGAGAATCAACATACCCCTGCATTTTTGAAATAATTTTCTTCGCCTCAATCTCTGTATAAAAGTTATCCAATCTTTGAAGTTGAGATTGGAACCCCTCACAGAGATTTTCCAAACGCTTTAAATCTTCTGGTGTCGGCTTGGTGGTGATAATCTTTTTCTGCATCTTTAAAATTGAGACGGCAGATATTCTCACTTCATCTGTGAGTTGAGAAATTTTATTGGAACTAATCGTGATCGATGAGATTTGTCCATTCAAGGAGTCTAAAAAGAAAAAAACCGTAAATCCCATTACCAGAACAACGATATTAGCGATGATAAAACTAGTGGCCACACGTCGCTTTAAAGACAATTGCATATATTCTCCGATTTATACTTCTTCTAAATCTTGGAACAATCGGTCCAGGTTTTTTTCACTTCCTACAAGCACAACAACATCGTCTGATTCAATCACATCCATCGGAAGAGGAGAATCATTGATCACAACTCGGTAAGCAGCTTTTCCTTCTTCCGTAATGTAAGGGACGCGCTTTTGTAGGGCCACAATATTTAAGGAATAGTTCTGAC
>CAMAYW010000290.1 GCA_945862475.1 Bacteriovorax stolpii | reverse complement strand
CCTATTTTACAGTTATTATTGAAATGCTTTGGGACAAAAGACGAATTCTCGAGGTTTATCTTAATGTGATTGAACTTGGGCCAGGTATCTATGGGGCAGAAGCTGCTGCCGTTCATTTCTGGAAAAAACCATCCAGTAAACTTAGTCTTGGTGAGGCCCAACTATTTGCGGCCATTCTACCTAATCCAAGACGATGGAATCCAAAGCGCCCTACAAATTTTGTTCTCAGGCGTCGAAATTTTATTCGCCGAAATCTTGTCCTCTTGGGGCAATCCTATTTTAGACCTCTTAGCGATAGCTAAGTTGTAATTTCTTCACTCTACCTACACCCAAAAACTTATCTCTGGTAAACAGTTGAAATGAAAAATCTTTTAATCATTCTATGTTTTGTGTTCACTTTTAAAGTCTCGGCGGATTGCCGCCCTGTTATCGAGCGTGATTTAGTGAAACGAATAAGTAAACTAGAACGTGTTGACCATATTGGAAAAGTAACGACCGGAAGTGCATTTCTTGTCGTGGGTGGTTTTTATGGGGTCATGGGCGTCTATTTACTGGGTCCCCTTTGGGCCGGAGCCATTGTAGGAGCGACCTTCGGGACTGTAGCTGCCATTCCAGTTGGAACGATCTTTGTTGTTCATCACCAAGTTCAGAAAAAGATAATTGCCTCTCGTGGTAAAGCACTCTCAATAATTAATCAAGGCGAAGAACTAGACCTTCTTTTAGAAAAAATTTTAAACAAACGACCTGATTTATCCAGAGAAGTCATTTTAAATGAATTAGACACTCTTAATAAAACCAATAGTCTCTGCGATGGAACAGTATCGAGAGCAAATCGTTTAATACCAACTAAAAAAATCATCGCAACACCAAAAGATATTAAAAGATGGTTCACCCATTTTGCTTTAGAACAGAATCTCTTAAATTAAGATTTTTGAATTTTTTACAATTTTAAATAATTTTCACAACAAAAAGATAATTTCCCGTACAATGCAGCCCATGCGACTTATATGTTTCTTTTTATTATTCACATCGATGAACTGCTTTGCTTCTAGCGAAGCCACTTGTTATCTCGTTGATGGAATTTATAAAAATAGCGCTATGAATTTACGTGATCTTAAATTTTCAACAGTGGTCGATGTCTTTAATCTCACTAATGCCAATACTCTCTCAATGAATCTAGACGGGGAAGAGTTTAAGTTAATAAGATCAAACTTAATGGTTGGACGGTTCCCTCGCATGATTTATAGCATAAAAAAGAAAAATAAAGTGTTGAAGACCGTATTTATTATGCTTGATAGATCACCTAAGGAGATCTCTGACACAAAAGAATTTTATGGAAATATGATAATTCCTAAAAGTCCTGAGCCTTCAGATGAACAAGAAGTGATCACTGGAAAAAGTCTCGTTTATAATTTCTACTGCCGATTTTAGTCTTTTAAATAGAAGCATCCGACTGATTGTTTATTTCTTAAAGAAGCATTCAAAACCATGAAAGCAACTTCTACTCCGTTCCTGAGCCCAATCAGTTCATCATGCAATTGGGCATTTTTATAGAACTTTGAGATTTCGTCCTGGAGTTCTATGAACATAGCGCGTGCTCTATTTAATCGATTTTTAGATCGAGACAGACCGACATAATTCCACATGGTTTGCCTTAAGGTCATTTGATCCTGAGTGATAAGAGCAAGATCAATATCCTCGTGGCCCAAACTCCAGCCTTTGATCTTCGTGGGATCGTAATCTTTCACATCTTGAACGTAAGTAAGAATATCTTCAGCTGCAATGTAACCCCATGTGAGTCCCTCTAAAAGTGAGGTCGATGCCAAACGATTCGCTCCATGCAAACCTGTACAAGCAACTTCTCCCACGGCGTAGAGGCGCTTAAGATTCGTTCGACCTTTAAGATCTGTTTTAACGCCGCCACAAGTATAATGAGCAGCAGGAACCACAGGGATGGGCCCTTTTGTCATGTCTACTTTATTTTCCATACAATAGGCATTTATAGTGGGGAATCTCTGCCTCAGATAATCTTCGTTTTTTTGGGAGATATCGAGATAAACACAATCCTCTTTTTCTGAAATCATTTCCTCCAAGATGGCCCTGGCGACAATATCTCGTGGAGCAAGCTCTGCATCCGGATGATACTTTTTCATAAAAGCTTCACCCTTTGAGTTGATGAGCCTTCCTCCCTCGCCCCTAACAGCTTCAGAGATCAAAAAACGCCTATGAGAGGAGCGATTATAAAAAGTTGTAGGATGGAATTGGATGAATTCCATGTTTGTCACATAGGCTCCCGCTCTGTGGGCCATCGCATGCCCATCACCTCTCGCCCCTTCAGCATTTGAGTGATGGAGATAGAGTGCTCCAATACCACCTGTTGCAAGGATAGTGATCTTAGATAAAACCTTACGAACTTCTTTTGTGTTTTGATCTAAAAGATACGCACCAAGAACTTGATTTTCTTCATACCTCTGAGTGATATCGACTCCGTGATGATTAGGAGTAATAAGATCAATAGCAGTGTGGGACGTGAGGAATGTGACGTTAGGGAATTTACTTTCATTTGAAAGATAATTGAGAAGCGAAATCTGTATCGCTTTTCCGGTCATATCTCCGTTATAAATAATTCGCTCTTTTGAGTGTGCTGCTTCTTTCGTAAATAACAGCTCACCTTCAGCATCCTTAGCGAAGTCAGTGTGAGATTTATGAATTAACACCTCATCAATGATTTCAGCAGAACGTGTGGTAAGAATTTTTGCGGCTTCAATATTTGAAGTAAAAGCAGAGGCCTTCATAATATCTTTTATCAGATCTTCCTGATCATTGTGATCTTTGGGACTATAAATGATTCCACCCTGGGCCCAAAAAGTATTTGTGACCTCAGGTCGTTTTTCTCTGGTTACAATGGTGATATTAAGTTTCTTTTCCGCAAGCTTAATCGCCGCGGAAAGACCAGAAATACCCGAACCGATGATAAGAACATCCGTATTAAAATCTTTCATAGAACCTTAAATTTAAGTGATAAGTCGACTCTAGGAGCGGAATAAGTGAGAGACCCTAAACTTAAGGCATCAACACCTTCAATAAGATAATGCGACATCGTTTCTAAATTAATTCCACCAGACACTTCATAGGTCATGCCAGGCTTCTTTAATTTTATCGCTTCTTTAATATCCTCAGCTTCAAAGTTATCTAGCATCAAGTGGGAACAACCTAGTGAGATTGCTTCTTTTAACTCAGAGATGGAATGAATTTCAACAATGATGTTATTGTAAAAAGCGCCCTGACTAATAAAAAAATCCCAAGCAGCCTTAAGTCCACCCAAGGCAGATTTATGATTATCCTTAATCATCCAAGAATCAGTCTGCCCAAAACGGTGATTATGTCCTCCACCAACTCTTACGGCGTATTTTTCAAGTGACCGAAGACCAGGTGTCGTTTTTCTTGTATCAAGAATTTTAATACCCTTATTTTTTGCCAACTGAACATGCTTATTAGTCCAAGTCGCAATAGAACTCGCATGCTGAAGAAGATTAAGCGCAAGCCTCTCTCCAGTCACAGCGACATTAAAAGGAACTGGATTGGGAAGCTCAATCGTTTGAACTTCTAACATCTTGCCTTCAAGTTCATTCAAGCGAGATAGGTTCGCATCACAACCAAGAGCAAGAAAAGTTGCTTGAAAATAATCTGAACCTGCAAAAAGAAGAGGCGACTTCACTTTTAGGAATAGTTTAACAGGGTGCTTCGGAAGCGACC
>CAMAYW010000289.1 GCA_945862475.1 Bacteriovorax stolpii | reverse complement strand
GTTTAGGTGAACCTCAAAAAGTTCAAGACACAGTAGGGGCAGTCAGAAGATTTGAGCCTCTTGTCGTCACAGTTGAGGACAGTGAACGAATTGAGGCTGTTTGTAGAGCCCTTTCAAGTAAGGAAGATCTTTTAAGTGTCCTCGTTTCTACAGGAACAGAATATAGATTTAACTATTCACAGAAAAACTGCTCTGATCGTCAAATATCGATTCCCAAAGAAGTTACTACGACTATTCAAAAAACGGATCTAGGTTATATTTTTAAGCCTTCAAACGGCGAATCTTTTGGATTTACTGATGTAGAGACTGTCAGTAAAGGTGTTATGTCACAGATTTGCCAGAATTTGGGAAATCTCATGAGCCCAATGCAAATTTCCCGTACGGGTGCCGTTTGGTTTACTTCCTTTACGTCAGGTGAGCATTGTCAAACTGATGAAAAAGGAATTTGTATTCACCTGCAAAGAGGCACTGTGCTTGAGGATATTAATTATGAAATTCACACGAATGAATGGATAAAAATTAAACTAACAAATGACAGGAGAGGATTTTTCGTTGAAAGAAAGATCATTTCAAGTGGAGATTGTTCTCAAGGAACCATTGAAAAAAGGGCGACACTTAAATAGTGCACCCTTTATGCATTTTAACGATAACTTTATTTTTTAGATCTTCGTCCCAGATAAATTTGCAAAATTCATGTTCAAAATATTTTACATCAGCGCGATGAGAGTCTTTTGGGCATGGAGTTTCAGATCTATGCTCACTCCACTCTGATAGTCTCGTCATATCAATATTTTGAATTTTCCAATCTCCGCTCGATGAAACACTTAGAAAATAAAAAAGATCATTTTCTTCCCTTAGGATATACAGTTCCCCGTTTCGTATAAAAAGGGGCTGATCAATTATGGGTAATTGATATTGAGTTACTTTTTTGTCTCTATAAACAAAGACCGGTTGAGGAATAATAATCTCTCCAACTGGCACTTCAATCTGAGTCTGGTCTCTCCAGACTGTGGCCTTATCTTTAGAAAGTGATTTTAGGAAGGAGGTTCCTCTTAAAATCTTTTCTCCACTATTTGGATTATGAGACTTGCATGAAGAATTAAAAAGAAGTGGCTTGAAGCCTTGCTGAGATTTTTGAATTGTGTAGAACTCAACAGGTATTCCGTACTTATCACGAAATAATTCCAATAATTGAAATTTTTTGGCCGGCCCCTCTATATCATCTCTGAGTTTTTTAACGAGATCATTCCATCGAGTTAGCTGCAACCCCATGATCTGATCACACTCGGAGTTTTCCAAGCAGCCCTTAAAGTGATGTTCATAGTCCTCCATGGTTTTAGGAGGCGGAATGAGCTCAATCTTCGGTTTTTGATTGGCGAATGCCGAGATTGAGAGAAAAAAGATCAAATTAGCTATCTTCATTAGTGTTACCATCGTTTCCAAAGCCTTTTTTTTATTATAAGCTCAATCGAATTGTTAAATTGAGGAGGATTCATGAAAAAGTTAAAAAAATCTCGTCCAGCTAAGAAAGCTTCTAAGAACAAGAAGAGTGGACTTAAACTAAAGCGTATTGCTCGCAAAAAAAAGCTTCTTAAAAATCATAAAAAATAATAAAAACTTTTATTAAATGATAAATAAAAGGGCCCTTTTGAGGGCCCTTTTTTTGTTTCGCAAGGTGCAAAGTATCTGATTTTTCAAAATCCGTCATTTTTATGACAATTAAAAATACTAGATATAGTATTTAAAGTTTGACGGGTTGATCGCTTGACGGGTTTAATAGAGTCATTAACAGCTTAAATGATTTATAGCTTTAATATCCTGCACACACACATAAGCCTCCGAATGGAGGCTTTTTTATTTCCTACTGATTAAATTTCTATATTTTAATGCCTCGCAAACCTAAAAAATAAAAAAATTTTAACTGCAAACACGGAGACAAGGTAGAATTTAACATAGTTTTGTTGTGAGGATATTCCTATGGGAAAACCAATTGAAGGGTTGTTTTATTTTGTTGGTGGGTTCAATGCTGAATCAACTAAGTTGTATGAGTTTGTAAAAAGCCAAAAAAAGCATGTTTATAAAACTGATAATGCTGACGAGATTGACCAAGGTTTCAAGCAGCTAGGTAAGGCCATTGTGGTTTTTTCTGATGCTAAATTTGCTCTTTCTTTTCTCGCTGAAAATAATTTGCCAAGTGAAAGCGTTATGCCCTGTTTACTGATTGATAAAGAGGGCAGCTATAATGATGATGTGATGAAACGGTTTCAAAAATTGAATCTACGATTTTATACTCCTAAACTTTCCGCACAACTTGTTAAAGACATTAAAGACTTTTATAAACAAGTAAAAGCAACGGTCAAAGAGGATGAGGTTGAGTTTATTGTTCCAAAGGATGAATGAGGTCATTTATGAGTATTCCAGCTTCTCTTGTTGCAAAACATTTCATGGTTGTTGATGACTACGAGAGTATGAGAGTCATGGTTTCCGAACAGTTAAAAGCTTTTGGTATTAATAAAATTACCTTTGCGAGTTCAGGAAACGAAGCTTTGAAAAAAATTTCTGATTTAGATTCTTCAGATCCTATTCAATATGTTCTTACAGACATGATGATGAAGGATGGAAGTGGAATTGACTTAGTGACTGGTATAAGACAACAACTGGGTAAGAAAAATCTACCAGTCCTTATGATTACATCAAAATCAGAAATCAATTTACTTTTAGATGCAATAAAAGCAGGAATCAGTAATTATCTAACTAAGCCTTGGGAAGAAGAAGAATTTGCAAAGAAACTAATGGAATGTGATAAAAACTAATTCGTTACTTTTTATTTTGTAGAGCACTTCTCACATCTTTTTTCATTTGAACTCTCTTCTTGGCGTTCTCGAACCTACGAATTTCGTCTTCTGTTTCAGCTTTTAATCCTGGAACTTCAATCGGCTTACCCAAATCATCAAGAGCAACAAATGTTAAATAGGCCTTAGTGGTCGTTCTCACTTCTCCGGTATAAGGGTTTTCAGAAGTAACTTTCACCCCAACAATCATAGATGTTTTTCCGACATAATTTAAAGATGCTTGAATGAGGACATGGTATCCAACTTTAATAGGAGCAATAAAATCAATATCATCAATGTGGGCCGTGACAACTGGTTTTCCGCAGTGTCTAGCAGCGACCATTGCAGCAGCGATATCAATCCAACTCATAACCGTACCCCCAAACACTGTATTTTGAGGATTAGTATGATTAGGCATGACCATTTCTCTCATTTCTACGGAAGATTCAGATGGGGTCTTGGGAGATTTGATCATATGTTCCTATTGGTCTTCATCGCAATAAAGGTGGTGATTCCAGCGGAAGCCATCGCTGAACGCCGGATAACCAGTTTGCACCGTGGTTCCTGCATTAGAATTTTGTCCAATATCTTGAATGGAGTCAATAATACCATAATTTGTTTGAGTAAGATTTGTTTGGGAGCCTTGCGGTTGAATAGTGAATGCACCAAAGGCGCCACCTTGTCTGACTCGGCCTGAAGCACAGTAAGCTTCTCCCATCGCACGGATCTTATTTGTCACTGTGGATAGAATTTTTGGTTCGCCGGTGAGTTCAGTGAAGTCAGATTCTATTAATCCGCCACCAGGTTTATCAGTTCCTACACCTTCATTTGAAACAAGGCGATTAAAATAAACCATAAGATTAGTCCCACTCGGGAGGGCACAGGTTCTGCTATTACTTTGGCCAATTTGGACTCCAAACCCAGAGCAGC
>CAMAYW010000288.1 GCA_945862475.1 Bacteriovorax stolpii | reverse complement strand
AAGACTACTCCGATCTCTGAAGTAAAAAAATAATCCGTTGTGAGAGAAAAGGTTATTAGAAAAATGAATCCTATAAAACGTCCGCAATAGATGAAAACCAGAGTTGAGATGAGAATTGTTAAAAGGGGAGGGTAGATGAGTCCGGTTTGATAAAAAAAATTAAAAATGATTAGACCAGTGCTATAGGAGAGAACAAAATAGACATATTTTTTTAAGGATGATCTCTTGTTAAGGAATTCCTTACTTATAAATCTTGTGAAAGATAGTTCGAGCCTTTTTTTTGTATTATACATTTCTTCCTTGATCTAAGTGTCCTGTTCCACAATAATTTTTGATAAACTTTAATAGTATTTCTAAATCAATCGGCTTTTTAATAAATCCAGCAGTGTTTTTCAGATGGGGATCAGAGGCCACTCCTGAGACCACACAAACAGGTATCTGAGCAATAGCATCTTCATGCTTTTTTGCTTCAAGAAATTCCATTCCGTTCATGACCGGCATCAATAAGTCGAGTAAGATGAGGCAAGGACTTTCTAAATTTTTTAGAATTTTTAGGCCCTCCTTGCCATTTTCGGCAGTAAATACGGAATAGCCTTCTAACTCTAAAAGCATCTTGAGACTGTCTCTTATATCCTTTTCATCTTCAACAATTAAAATGCTATTGCATGCCAAAAGAGTCTCCAATTGAAAAAGAATGCCCTTTTTTTTCTGTGCAAAATAAGCGCCACGAAGAATATTTGAGATCTAAAACTATAATGTGAAGTATGAAGCTCGAGTATGATTCTTACAGGTATGGGCACAGTTGCCGAAAGGAAAGCTTAAGAAGCGAAACTTTTCTCTCTTTTCTATGCCCTTTTTAGTGGAGTGGCGTTTTTAAGTATCACTGCTGCTTATTTTGCCCCTACCATTCTTCGACCACTACATATTCTTCATGCTAAGGATGATTCCGAGTGAAAGCGTCAGGGGATAGGCGGCAAAATTTGCCTTTATCTCGTGAGGAGCGATACCTTGTTTTTCCCATAAAAGATTTTTGTTGGGAAAAAAATAATTTTTTTTTATAATAAAGGAGTGAAGGTACCAGCAGTTGCAAACCGAAGCTTTGAGGAGTTGAATAAGAAACCAGAATTTATGGTTATTGTGCAATTCATTATCGACAAACTTTCAAAAATTCCATTTCCTATAAAGCGCGCAAAGATTATTCATCAAACGATTGAAGAATTTAACCAAGAAGTTTTCGCTCATCCTTTAGTAAAACAATTTAGTCCGTGTAAAAGTGGCTGCAGTGCCTGCTGTCATACTCAAGTGAGTGTCACTCGAGATGAGGCTGAACTGTTAGTTCAACGAATTGCCGATGGAGTAGAAATCAATATTGATCAACTCATCTTGCAGGCAAAGGCAGGAGATACGGCCAGTGAATTTTACAAACTCGATTATGAAAGCCGCGGGTGTATTTTTTTAGACGAGAAAGGACTTTGTAAAGTCTATGAAGATCGTCCCTCTGTTTGTCGCACGAATGCTGTGTTAGGAGAAGCTGATCAGTGTAAAACGAGTGACGGCCATCAACAGGTGAGATTAGTTAAAACCCCTCAATCCGACATGGCGATTTATGCCTCATTTTTATTCGCTGAAGAGAGTGGCTCTTTACCGACAATGGTTTTTAAAGTTCTCGATGAAATAAATAACGAAGTGAAAGAGAGCTGAGCCCTCTTCGCCTTCATCAAAACTTCTCCTCTACCTTGTCCCAACCTTTCAAATGGCCTAAAAGAATGATGGAGATAGATGCCATTATGAGTAATGTTGAATGAGTCCATAGGCTATAAATGAAAAGAATTAATCCAACACTTTGAGTAATAAGATTGATGGGATTTAAATGAAGAAGTGCAATCTTACCCCAAGTCGTTTGAGATACTTTTTCTGGATCCACATCATAAGTCGCTAGATAGGCGACGATCCTACCAATGAGAGCAATTCCCAAGGCCAGAGTCCAATTATTTTCCCATAAGAAGTATACAGACCAAATCACACTGGCCGTATCAATAAAGAGAGACCTAGGGTGAAAGTGTTTTAGACTATAAGACTCAAACTTTGAGAAGCCGGTTCTTGCGAAATGCACATCGATTTTATTCGACTGAAAAATATTTTTTTGCATAATGATCCCCTTTTTAAAAGAACATCTCTTAAATAAGCAAAATGAGCGCCAAATAGACTGACAGAGACTTCATGTAAGAAATGTAGCAAAGAGATTTTCTTTCAATTAGGACTGTATTAATTTATTATTGTGAAAATTGGACGCGTTTAAATGAAAAATTTAATATTCATACCTCTTTATAATGAAGAAAAAAGATTAAATACAGAATCGATTATTCAGTTTTTAAATATTTCTCATATTGTGGCTGTAGACGATGGATCTACAGATGGTACTCATCAAAAACTTTTGGGATTGACTCATTTAAGTGGATTTAAGGTTTTAAGTTCTAAAAAAAATTTAGGCAAGGGAAATGTACTCCAATGGGCTTTTCAGGAATTTAAGAGAGACAATGATCTTTCAGAATATAACTGGATAGGTTACTGGGACGGTGATTTTTCAACTCCTGTCAGAGAATTTGAAAGAATGATTGATTTTTCAAAAAAACATCAACATTCAGAAGTTATTTGGGCTTCCCGTATTGAGAATCAAGAGGCGAAGATCAATCGTCTATGGACGAGATTTATTCTTGGTCGTTTATTCAATTTGATGTCGAAAATCATTCTTAAACACGACCTTTATGACACACAATGTGGAGCAAAAATTTTTTCTCCTAAGGCCGCTAAAATTGCTTTTCAAAGTTCTTTCATCGCGAACTGGCCTTTTGACTTAGAGATATACTTAAGATTAAAAAAAGAGGCAAAGATCAATATTCTTGAATACCCCGTTTCGGAATGGTCTCACGTTAAGGGCTCGAAGATCTCCCTTTTAAAAGATGGGTTTAAAGTTCTCATCGACCTCCTTAAAATTCGGCTTAAGTACTTCAAATAACATGTTCATTTAAATTTTTATCAGTTTTTGTCGACTGAAGAATTTGTAAACATCTTGACCATCTATTTCACAGGAAGTGTGTAATGGTTTCTGGCCCATTAAAATATTTAGATCCCTCTACATTTACGGAATTATTTTTAATCGCAACAGATTATGGTGGCTGGTGTTGGCAGACTTCTCAAGATAAAAAACAACTCAATCAGATTGAGAGTGTTATTTATAAAGAGTCATTAGGAACTCTCATCATCCAGTGCAAAGAGATGATCGACATCAATATCGAAAACACCTTGTTTGTTAAATTGAACTACAGAAGTCTTATCTTTCGTCTGGATCCTGGCCAATATCTATGTGATGGAACATTTATTATTTGCTCTTTACCCAAAATGGTCATGGGCCTTGACAAAAGATTAGGGGGCGATCGTTTTGTAATGCCTGGCCCCGCAGATGTTTCCTTATCATTAAAAAAAATGGAACGATATTTTGGAGAGATTACTTTTCAACTTGAGCTTAGGGTTATTGATGTTTCTGAACAAGGGATTGGAATCATGGTCACTTCATTAAATAAACACATCTTAAAACATCATGATCGCTTCAACATCTATTCAATCGATAATAGGCCCTTGGATCGCCCCATCGCTGGTGTGATTTGTTATGTTCAATCTAAAGGCGAGGGGATGAAAAGAGGGGACGTCAGGATGGGTCTTAAGCTTAATTCTCGTTTTGACTCCGAAACATTCAGTTATCTTAAGAAAAAAGGGCAACGAAT
>CAMAYW010000287.1 GCA_945862475.1 Bacteriovorax stolpii | reverse complement strand
GTCCCCGTCATAACCATCCTATGATCATCAGGTAGAACTAAATCCAAACTTGAAGAAATTTTTTCTTTACTCCCGTGGATATAGAGAACACCTTCTTTTGTATTTGAATTTCTCTTAAATATTTTCAGGAGCTTCATAATCTCATCGAGACGATTACTTTCTTTAAAGACGAGATTTGTCACACCCTTGAGTGAATGCACACCCTCAATATGGGCCAAAAAAAAAGCTAGCGCAGGGACGAGGTCTAAGCAATCTGAGACATCAAGATGAACTTCTTTTTCTGATTTTATTGGTTTCACCACAATTCCAGAGTCTGTTTCAGAGAGACATTCGAAAGATTTCAAGAGATGAAATAACTTCGCATCAGCTTGAAATTTATCATAATGTAAACCAGGAAAATGAATTTCCTGATTGAGAGCTGCAAAGACCATCGGGTAACTCGCACTACTCCAATCTCGTGGTATGTGATAATGTAATAAACCTTTTATATTTCTTTGAATCTCTTTCGTCATTTCCCAATAACTTTGGGATGAACTTAAATTCGTCGGTATGACCTTTGTTTTTTCTTCATGAAGAATTAATTGAAAAGCTGAAGCAAACTGCGTCGTTTGAGAGCAATCAATGTATAACTCTGATGAGAAGGTGACTGGCCCCTGAATAGTCAGAAGATCATCTTTTAGCTCAGCAAAAGCACCTAGAGATCGAGCAGTCGTAATAAAATCACCCCAAGGCCTATCCTTAAGTCGTTTCCCTAATTTTAAAATGTATTTTTGCTTACCTAAAAGGAGCATCACAGATAAGAATCTTGCGGTTGTCCCTCCCTCGCCTACAGATAGAGCGACTTCTTCATTTTTTTCACAGGCAGGGAATGAATTAAAAAATTTTATCTGTTGTTCTTTATGATGAAAGGAAAGACCAATTGCCTTTAAGCATTCCAAGAGATTTGAAACATCAGTTGCATCAGGGAGTTCATGAATGTAAGGAGAATCTTCAAGAATTGAACAAAGAATAAGAGCTCTATTGGCGTATGATTTTGAGGCTGGGATATCTATTGATTTTAGCAAAGACCTTTTACTAATTCGTAAAGTCTGCATGGGATGTGATCTTTGCTTTGAAATCTTTCATGGGTATTTCCTCGGTATAGCAAAAACCAATCTTTTTAACGAGGACGAGCCTTATATCTTTATCAATTTTTTTCTTATCGTGTTCAACATAGGACAAAAAAGCTTTCATATCAAAATTTGGAAAATGCGATAATTCAAACTTGTCTTCAGGAAGGTTAAGAGACTTAACCATCTTGCCCCATTCCTTGAGTGAATTTTCATCTTTCATGATTTTAAAAAGATATTTTAAACCCATTGCAACTGCGTGACCGTGAGGGATTTTTAATGTTAACTCGAAAGCATGCCCTAGGGTGTGGCCCAGATTTAAAAGAACTCGTTCGCCTTTGTCCTTAAAATCTTTATCTACGATTTCATTTTTATATTTCGCGCATGCCAGTGCAACTTCTTCAATCGTTCCTTTACTATTAACAAGATCGTTAATTTCCTGTGATAGAAAACCGTATTTTAAAATTTCTCCCTTACCCGAAATCCATTCTGTCTCTGGAAGAGAAGTTAAAAACTCAC
The DNA here is from genome assembly GCA_945862475.1 of Bacteriovorax stolpii. GTDB lineage: Bacteria > Bdellovibrionota > Bacteriovoracia > Bacteriovoracales > Bacteriovoracaceae > Peredibacter. The sequence goes on along the minus strand of CAMAYW010000287.1, from coordinate 2,157 downwards.
CACAAATAAAAACTTTTTCCGGTAAATGAAAAGCCCCAACAAGATTTTTACCCTGAGGGAGATTAACAGCTACTTTCCCACCAATTGATCCATCAATCATCCCAAGAAGAGTTGTAGGTATCGAAACCCATTTCACCCCTCTCAAAATTGTTGCCGCCACGAAGCCAGCAAAATCTGTCGTTGCTCCGCCACCAATAGCATAGATCGTAGAACTTCTATTTATTCCCTGCTTTAAAAAAAACTCAATCGCAGATCTGTACACTTCTAAATTTTTTTCTTCTTCAGGATTTTTAAGCCAGAAAATATGAGGGGAGAATGAAACCCATTGTGGGAGATGATTTTTAACTCTATGATCGGCAATAGCAAAGAATTGACCATCTTTAAAACTATCGAGTTCTTTAAGGAGTTCAAGTTTTTTCAGATACGTTAGATTAGATTTCATGTATATAACATTATCGTCAATTCCCAAGGAAAATGAAGTGAGTGTTAAGCCATTTTTAATATTAAAAGAAATCGACTCCCTTTCAAAAATGAGGATCACTCAGTTAAACGCCAAAACTGACCAGGAACAAAGACTAAAAAAGCTAAACGATAAACGTCAGGGAATTGAATCTGAAATACAAGATTCAAAGAAACAAATCGTAGCCAGCCGTGGTCAATTAGACGCGACAGAACAGAAACTTAAAATCGCTGTTGAACAAAAACAGAGATTGATTGATAGGGGCGGCGATGAAGGTAAAATAGCCAATTTTGAGAAAGAAATTAACTCCTTAGAAGATCAAGGTCTGGAGTACCTAGGCTTGATTGATGAAAGTGAAAATAAGATAGCCGAGCTTAAAACTTTTTTCGGTGGGCTCGAGCGGACGATAGACGAAATAAGTCAGGAAGTAAGGGAAGAGACTTCGAAAAATGAAGAGGAAATTAAAAATATCGATTTAAGACTAGAACTCCTTTTAGAAGAACTCCCTTCAGAATTTAAAACCATTCTCCAAAAAACGACCGCTAAAAAGCTCGCCCATGGGCCCTTTACTAGAATTGATCAGGGAAGCTGTTTCTTTTGCCGCTTTAAGATCTCACGAATTGATGAATCCGAGATCGACATGCAAAAGAATTTAAAGACTTGCCCTCAGTGTTCCCGTATCTTCTTGCCTTATGGCGCTTAGTTTCGCTATATAAACCCTACCGAGATCAGGGGACTGTCGCCGCCGCAAGGGGGAGGAAAGTCCGGACACCAAAGAGCATCGTAGCGGGTAACGCCCGTCCGCCGTGAGGCGAGGACAAGTGCAACAGAAAGGATGTATGGCCGACTTCGGTCGGTGCGTAGTGAAATCAGGTAAACTCTACGAGGTGCAAGCCCATGTAGGTGAGCGTTGAGTCTGCTCGAGGAGCTCACGGGTAGGGTGCTTGAGTTCTGGGGCAACCCAGGACCTAGAGGAATGATGGTTTAATACAGAATCCGGCTTATTCCTGGTCTCGGTTTTTTCTAACTTTATTTTCATTATAAAGATTTCAATCGCATTCTATTTAGCAGTTTCAGGTGGTAATTTCCCACCAATGAAAAGTCTTCTCCTCTACGTCCTTATCTTTGCCGCTTGCACCCCTTTTGAGCAAAAAGGGAGTCTTCAATTTAAAGATTTCAGGCAAGAAGAAATCGATGAGCTTGAAAGAAGACAAGAATCCGTTCGTTTGGCAGAAATAGAAAAAAAACGCTTCATGGAAGAAATCATCACTGATGCCAAAAATGGATTTGAAGAAATTAAGCCTCTTCTCCAAAAAAAATGCTTTGATTGCCATGATTCCAATACAAAACTTCCGGCGTACGGAAGAATATTTCCTCGGATAAACCCCGTTTTTAAGCATCAATTTGAAGGGATTAGAGCACTGGATTTTGTTCAGGGCTACCCCTTGAAAGCTTTGGGAAATCCCCCTCAAATATCACTTCTAAAATCCATTCGAAATGAAGTGATTGATCGTCAAATGCCGCTAAAGTCGTACACCCTTGTTTATCGCTCTCGCCGTATTTTTGATGAGGACGAACAAAAGATTCTTAACTGGACAGATTCAACTATTGCAAAGCTAGAGGAGTATGCAGAAAGATACGAGCCAACCGATTTAAATCCAAGATCGAGTGCTCTAAAAATTCTTGAAATGAAATGT
>CAMAYW010000286.1 GCA_945862475.1 Bacteriovorax stolpii | reverse complement strand
GAAATCCACAGACTTTAATTGTGAGAGGACATACAAACGGTCATTTTCATTGTTAATGGGACGCTGAGGACCTTTTAATCTTTTGACACTTTCATCTGAATTAAGGCCGACAATTAATAGATCGCCAAGCTTTTTTGCTTCAGCTAAATAAGTCACATGACCGCGATGAAGGATATCAAAACAACCATTCGTAAAAACAATTTTCTTATCTCTATTCAGTCTAAGAAATTGATCTAATTTTTCTGAAAACATTATTTAGTCCGAACAACTTTAGACGAAGAGATTTTATTTTGAAGATCAAAATAAGAAAAAAGACCAAGCGTAATAAAATTCAACAACCCTACAACCGATCTTAAAGTTAGGGATGAAAGAGAGGGCATTTTATTTTCTAAAGTTAGTACTCGAATCCCGAAAATATTTTTTCCTAATGTGGACTGAGATGTTTTTTCAAAAATAGAAAAATAAAGAATATAAAATCCGCAAAACAACGTAACAACCAGAGGAGTTATTTCATTCGGATAAAGACTCCAGACCTCTACGAGATCCATACTAATTGTTCGGGCCATGACAGTTAAGATGATTCCAAGAAAAGAGAGAATTAATAAAAGATCCGTCATGTAAGCATAAACTCTTAGGGCCTTTGGCGCTAAGGAATATGTTTTTTCTTCTGGTAATGGTGTCGTTATTTTTGGATCTTGGTTGATTGGTGCCGCGGCCTGGCCATAAAAAAGTGATAAATCATTTTGATACACATTCATTTCTTTTTTAGGAGAAATCGTATTTTGAAAAGTACTTACCGCAACAGTTCTATCTACAATAACTGGCTTTATTTCAGTTGGTTTTGAGTGATTAAATCCTAAACCAGAAGTGATTGGTTTGAAGTCTAATTCAAAATCATCATTTAAAGGTATTGCTGGTTTCGTAGATTTTATTTGTTCTAAATTCATGTTCATGTCCTTTAAATCATTTTAGCAAGGCTACTTTCACTTAAGCAAACTTTCAATCAGGATTCCGATACCTGTCGCAACTGCGGTGGGCGACCTCAAAATGGGTGTTGGTAAATTGACGATTTCTATATTTGAGAGTGAATGTAAATAGTCCTTTTCTGCCTCTGAAAATCCCCCTTCAGGTCCAACAATCAGTAATTGTTCACCCTGGTTTTTAAATGAAGATTTAAGAGTTAGTTTTTTCGTTTGGGAGTCTAACAACAGCAATCTTTGGTACTGACCCCAAGGAAGTATATTCCATTCTGCACAAATGATTTGAGGTAAGAAAGGAGCATTAGATTGTTCAAGCGCCGAAACGAGAATTTTCTCCATCCGATCATTCTCCGGAAACCGCATTTGGGAAAAATCTGATTTAATAAGATAAATATTTCTGAGGCCCAATTCTGTTGCTTCTTTTAAGCAAAGTTCTAAAGCTTCTCGTTTAGGCATTCCTAGAGCGAGATCAAAGGCATAGGTTCTTTCACTCAGTTGATGACTTATTCTTTTTAAGACAAGTTCTCTCTTAGAAATCGTCATAACCTTGGTTTCAATCATAAGACCTTTACCATTTAACAGGAGTAAAGCCTCATCTTTTTCGATTCTCACAACGTTCACTAAATGGTGAAGATCCTCTTCCCGAAGAATATATTGATCTAGAATCTCTAAATCCCTTATCCAGTGGGCCCTCATGCCGAAACCTTTTTAAAGAGGATGGCCCCCCAATCACCTTTTTCAACTTTCTTTATAAGTTTTAACCCATTCCCTGAATAGAGGCTAATAATCCCATCTAATTGAGGTCTTAAGAGACCAGAGAGAACAAGAAATCCATTCTCTTTCGTATGATGAATTAACGAATCCTTCTCTTGAACGAGAATACTTTCAAGAATGTTCGCAAAAACTAAATCGTATTCTTTATTTAAGTTTTCTCGAACTTCAGGTAGCAATAATCGAAAAGAAGCATCTTGAAGATTATTAATAACGGCATTTTGGTAACAATTTTTATTCGCTTCAGAATCAATGTCATAAAAATCAACTTTAGCCTGTGGAAAAAATTTAAAAACACTGAGGCCCAAGATTCCAGACCCAGAACCAAAATCGAGAGCAGAGTTAAGTGGCATGGAGAGAAGTTCTTCGGAGAAAAGTTTCAAACAAAGATAGGTCGTTTCATGACTTCCAGTACCGAACCCCATGCCTGGATAGATGTAAATTTTCTCACTGGCCTTTGATTGATAGTCTAATTGCCAAGAAGGAATCACTTCTAATCTTTCGCTCACTAAAATGGGGTTATAGTGTTTTTTCCATTCAGCATTCCAATCTTCATTTTTAATTTCATCCAACTGGGATTCGCAAAGACAAAATTGTTTAACGAGATGTGAAAAATCTTGAGCTTTAGTCGCATCAGAAAAAAAGAAACGATAATGACCAGGAGCATTTAACACCTTGAATTCGACTTCATCCAATACCTCCTGGGGTAAATCACCTCCGGAGTAGGACCTCTCACCTAATAACTCATCCACCTGAGGTTCATCTAGGGAGAATTCCTCAATGCCGATAGAATCGAATTCATTGATCGCTTTAGATTCAATATTTGCCCATTGATCCGTAGTCGGTTGGTAATGAAAAAGAGTGACAACCCAAAAATGCTCCATAAATATCCTTTAAAGAGGGCTTTATAGCTCACTTCAGGCCTTATGGGAGGATAAAAATTTTACATTCTAGAAGGTTTTCTTAGGCAGACGACTCATTATCTGCTAAAAAACGAACCCGTTATGCAAAAATTTTATCTTATAGGCATTGCTGGCGGATCAGGATCAGGAAAAACAACCTTTGCCCAAAAGGTTATGAAGGCGATAAGCCACACTGATTCTGCACTTCTTCACATGGACTCATATTATCTTCCTACTGTTCCTAAAATTAATGGCAAGGTGAATTTTGATCACCCGGATGCCTTTGACTGGAAACTCTTACGTCTTCATCTTTCCGAGTTAAAAAGGGGAAATGGGATTGAATGCCCCGTTTACGATTTTGCGAGCTCTACAAGAACGACTGAGTTTGAAAAAATTGGCCCCTGCAAGATTGTTCTTTTTGAGGGAATTTTCTCTCTTTATGATCAAGAAATTCGTGACATGCTTGATATCAAATGTTTTTTACACGTTGATTCAGACATTCGATTTACAAGACGCCTTCATCGCGATGTCAAAGAACGTGGTCGTTCATTAGAATCTGTGATCGCACAGTATTATGATACAGTGAGACCCATGTATCAAAAATATCTTGATCCCCAAAAACAATATGCTGACTTTACTGTTGGTGAAGAAACAGATGTCGCAGCCCTCATCCTAGCTGCTAGAATCAAAGAACTTGTGACCAAAGAGACACAACCTAATGAGAATTCTGAAAAGTCTTACGTGTGAAAAATAAATATTTTAGCGTTCTGCCTCTTGGGGGTGTCCAAGAGATTGGTTCTAATATGACTCTCATTAGAACCAATTCTGAAGATATCATTATCGATTGTGGGATGCTGTTTCCCTATGAAGAATGTTTTGACATTAATTATCTTATCCCTGACTTTTCAATCCTAGAGTCCGAAAGAGTTAAATCGATAATTATTACTCATGGACATGAAGATCATATTGGAGCGCTGGCGCACCTCTTGAAACTTTTTCCCTCCATCAAGGTCTATGTAACAAAGTTTTCACTGCATTTAATTCAAAGAAAGCTGGAAGAACACAATCTTACATTAAATTATGAGCTTATTAACGATAAGTCTGAATTAAAATTTAATGATGTGGATATATATCCCGTCCATGTGAATCA
>CAMAYW010000285.1 GCA_945862475.1 Bacteriovorax stolpii | reverse complement strand
GTGCTTCGAGGATTCAGCATACCCATCAAGCTATAAGTCCTTTCATAAAATCATCCAGCGACTTGAAAAGAATGGAGTGATCGGAAGCTTCAAGGATGTTTAAAGGAGGCGGTGTTTCTTGAATGAGATGGACTGAATTAAAATTCTGGACTCAGGCTATTAGGGACACGGGCCAATAGCTAATTCACTTTGTCCAAGACATCGAAGGTTTCCAAACCCATCCATCGTGATTTTTCCTTCTAGATACTGAACATACATCTCCGCTTCCGTGATATCTTCGGCGGTCAATTGTCCACCAGGTCCCGATCGTTTTAAAGCTTCTATTTCGCCACGAATTGCTCTAATTGCATTGGGAGAACAAACTGAACTATTGTTTCTTCGAGCAGCTTGGTCTAAACATCTTCTGCCTGCATCTGTAATACTTATAATTCGAGCGTCATCAGAAATAGGTGCATAACGAGCAACTGACCAAGTTCCTGTACTGTCCCCCCATGGTTGCTGACCAGGTTGAGGCGAAATACGTTTATTAGAGCAGTTCATTTGAGCCTCTCCACCAAAACCAGTGAATGTCGGGCCCAATCCACCGTGATAACAAATTACACCTGGCTCAATATCAACTTTCCAACAGCGATTAAGAGCACGATCTTTAAGCGGAAGAGCAGAAACATCACTTTGTCCTCGACTAAGGTTATAGTGGCTACCTATTTGAGCACAAGGAAGTAACCACGGGCCAGGTGCTCTGGTATTCACGGAGGTCGTATCTGTTAAATTACAGGTACAGTATTCACCTTCGACTTTCTTAGTGAAACGGATTTCGTGACAACCGGCATCTGGTAAAAATGCATCTGGATACAATTTATTTACTTCACCACATCCAACTCGTCGCTGTTTAATTTTACCATCAAGTCGTTGAAGATCTCTTTGCGTATTTTGAATTGTAACCTGACGTCGTCTTTGGACTAAAGCATCCCATTCACGCGTGATAGGTCCTCGTTGTGCTAGTGGGATATCATATCTATTAAAAAATTGATTTAGACCTGCTTGATTTGGCTCCAGATCCCAGGTTCTAGTTCCACGCTGAATTTCATTAATAACTTCCTCAATGCTACGTCCTCTAAGCGCTGGATTGGACTGAACTGTCAGACTTAATTGATTTTCTAAAGCTTCACGCTGAGTAAAGTCAAATGTACGTGCTGGATTTGAACTGTGAATTTCAGATGGACGAGGTCTAGGTGCTGCAGGGGGAACATCACCAAGAAGTCGAGAATTAAAGAGTTTATCGGTTTTTGTCATCGCTTCTTCGGGCGTATACCCCATATTTTCAAGTGCTTTAATCACTCTCTCACGTCGACCAGCAAAATTTCTTGAATCAGTCGCGGTGACACCAAAACGCACTTCATCCAATAGATCATCAGCAGCTCCGCTCTGCAAGCGGCGACCAAGAACTTCCTGAAGCACTAGCGTGCGTTGGTCTCTAGTTAATCCTTGTGAGATCCTCGTATCAACCGGCAATGAGAGGTTATTAAAATCGATCCCTTTGCTCTGGAGCTGAGTCGTTAAACTTGCGATTTCTGAGCGCGCAATCTGGTAATCCGCATTTCCCGTCACTAAAATATCTGGACCATTATCCATCGTATCAACAGAAGCTGAACTGAGAGCAGGAGATGGCGTGGGTACATCGGGAGTTATTTTAAAAGCTGAATCATAATCAATATCTTTTCGTTCACTTATAATCACTCTTGCCTGAGCTCCATCCCCTTCTGTTATTGTATAAGTGAAGCGAGCTCGCTCCTCAGGACTTAGATCAGCATTTTTATATTCTACATATTCTTCTACCGAATTAAATTTCGTTCCGTCCTTACGCGTGACATTCCCTTCCAAAATAGCCTCAAGAGTATCATGCTGATCTTCAAGTCTTCTGATTGTTCCTGCTCGGGCAAGCGCCGTAGAGCGATAGCCTGCAAGCAATGCTTGCTCGGTCAGATCATTGAAGCGAGTCGCTGCAGCGAGCAGAGCATCTTCAGTGGCCGATATCACGACACTTCTTCTTGCAAAACTATTACCAGCAGCGACAGCTTGAGCTAATTGTGAAGAAATATCTGATAAACCTTTTATGATTCGATTGCTTTTAAATTTGTTCCAGAATTCTCCAATTCGACCAGTGGCACGTGCTCCTAAGCCCAAGACCCCAGCCCCAAGTCGAGCACTTAATGGGAAATAGCGAGCAGCATTTCGAGAAATCACGAGCGCAGCTCTGGTGGCAATACCAGCCGCTGCACCAATCACAAAACCAGTGAGAATTTCTTGACCAACAAGACCAGCGGTATAACCGATCACCCCACATACCATATTGGCGCGAATACTACAGTCGGCACAAGACCAACTCATCGGCGCGCGACAGGTTGAGAGATATGGACTGCCTTCCCATTCTGCGCACCCAAATCTTTCAAGAATCGTATTTCCAATATCCGCAAAAAATGGACCAAAAGTTTCATTCATCCACTGAAGAGGATTCTCTGTGAACTTTGTCACCTTCGGAGGAGTTTGAAACTGGGCCATCAGTGCAGCGTCAGAAGAAGTTGCTTCCTCATCCGCCTGCGATTGCTCATCCCCTTTACATGGGCTTCCAAAGAGTGAGGTAATACTACAACCTAGGTCATAGAAAGAGTAACCAATACCTGCAAGGGCGTTTTGAAAACAGTTCGTTCCATTTGGAGGACATACATTAAGTAGCGCTGTGAGGGGAACCAAACTAGTGGCAAAGTTACACATCATATCTTTTTGACAATTGACTCCTCCACCTGTGCCAGGACAAGAATTAACTTCCTCCACCGCTCCACCTGCTCCAGCTAATAGATCTTCAACGCCTTTGTTTTTTGGTGCGAATTCACAATTGGCGGGGAGTGATTCCACTTGATCATTGATGGCGGCAATTTCTAAGTTTAGAGCTTGTAATTGAGCATCGCAATCAATAGCCGTTTTTCTAATTGAGGTGGTATGACTGAAATGAGTGATCCCTTGCTTGTAAGTCCCATCTGCATCAAAACATATTTGGTAAAAAAGATCAGCATGTTCACTTAGAAACGCAATACGCTCTTCAATCGGATTGGCAAAAATACTTGAACTAAAAATAAGACTCATCACAAAGATTATCATTCGCATCGAAAGCTCCTCAGAACCTTCTCCGCTTTATCTAGCTCATCTTTCTTAGCTGGATCACCTACAAGCTTTAGGTGATAAAGAGTTTTGCCGCAGTTGAGATAATATGTTTTCTCCTTAAAATTCCTGAGTACCCAGTTGTAAGTTGATCCAGCGACAAATGCTTTTTGACCACCAACTATATCAATTTTTACTGACTCAATTTCTTTAAGTTTTCCATTGCGCTTTTGAATCCATTTTTTTCTTCGAGCTGCATAATTTTTATCAAAAGCCTTCATCTCTTTATCATTAAAGACTAAAGGCTTAGCTTGTGTGGGCATCACTTGAACCACCACCCTCCGGTCTGTACCTGACATCATAGGTGCAAAAAGTGTCAAAGGAACACCCATAAAATCATTAGCTGACTGCCAAGTTGAGGGGACATCCATTTTGAATGAAAACTCTTTCCACTTGTACTGAGATGCTTGAGCAAAATTGACCGAAAAAACACCACACAAAAATGTCTGAAAAAGAAGCTTCATGATCCAAATATCGGTATTTTATTAAATAAAATTATAATTCTACCCTTCCAAAGAACTTAATCTCTTACTTTTTAGCCCCCTATATACTCTGGATACACTCATAGTAAGTTTTATCATCAAGAAAAGGGGGTGTTCATGAAGCAGACGAAGTATTCCG
>CAMAYW010000284.1 GCA_945862475.1 Bacteriovorax stolpii | reverse complement strand
TGCTTATTGCTGATGTAAATGGTACATCAGACTTAATCGATGGTTCTTATGTTGCCTGTGTCGATCCTGGAATTTCACGAGGGGCGGAAGCTGCCTGTTCGACATTAATATCTTCTGGTAACTATGACATTGACATGTTGGATCTACCTGCTCTTAGTGGAAGAGTGGGTACGGGGCCTACCATCAATATAGCGATACCTGATGATATACTTGACGGTAAGTCGACAATTGAAAAATTTAATGGAGTGGCGGTTCTTGTGATCGTTAATTTTACCATTAATGGCGTAAACCACAGTGCCTACAAAAGGATTGTGGCAACTGACGGAACTAGAACTCGAAATACAGTTCCAACTGGGAGTGCAATTCTTCTGAATAACCAAGTGATCGCAAGTGCTCCGAATGATGGGGACAACCTTTCTGTGACAACTTCAGCGGCAGAGACTTATGAGATTATGAATGTGGATGGCTCTAAAGAGACTCTCACCGAAAAATATGAAATCGCTTGGTATACTAATTCAGGCAAGTTTGATCTTCCAAAGGCAAAAATTGATGAAGTGGTGGAGTACCAAGGGGATACACCAAGTACACTAACGATCGCTGTCATCCGAGATGAGCGGGGTGGGCTAGACTTTGTCAAAGCTTACTTCCCTTAATAGAATATTCTCACCAGAGAGGATATTTTATGAAAGACATCATTCGCTCTTTCCCGTTAGCATTTAAAATGATCGTCACTGATCCAGTGACTTTTATTTTGTCCGTGATTCCAACTCTCATGGCGCTCGCCATTTATTTAATGACGATATTTTTCATTTATACGAACTCTCATCAGTTAGTGAGTTTTTTCAAGGGTTATATATATACTGCAGATCAGGCGACGCTACTCGCGAAAATCTTAACCGCTGTTCTTATCATTTTTTTATTTTTTGTCATGAGTTGGACTTTTGTTATTGTGGTGGGAATTATCTCAGCTCCTTTTAATTCAATTCTCTCGTCAAGAATTGAGCAGAAACTAACTCAGAGAATTGCAATGGATGAAGATCATACTCATGCACTTCATTCAGTGAGAAGCTCGATGAAAGCGACACTTGTTAACGAACTAAAGAAATTCTTTCTCTTACTTCTCGCGGCAGGTGTCGCTTTCCTTTTAAATTTATTTCCTCCCTTCTATCCTCTTGCTGTACTGTTGATTGCGATTCTTCTTTCAGTCCAGTTTCTTGACTACTCTTGGTCACGCCACAATCTTCCATTGTCTCTATGCCTAAAAGATATTTTTAAAAATATTGTTCCTTATTCATTAAGTGGGTCCATTTTTTTAGGACTCGTTGCGATCCCTCTCGTGAACGCCATTATTCCTGCATTTGCCACAAGCTACTTCACAGTTTTATGGCTTTATCGCCAAAATAAATTGGATTAGAACTATGGATAAAACGGAAGAAAAAGAAATCAGAGTTATTGCGATTAAACTTCCATTTGACCTGAATGAGCGCATTTTAAGTTTTCCGTTTCTACACGCTGTGAGTGAGTATTATCCGAAGGCCGATATCCATCTTATTACTCCTAAAAAAGAAGTAGAGGTCTTAAACCTTCTTCCCTTTAAGGCCTACTATCATCTCTTTAATGAGGATGACATTAAAACCGTATTGGATGTTCATCCCTATACCGCCAATGCCAGTATCTATAATGTCGACATATTTGTTTCTCTCACAAATTCATTTCCCGATGCTTGCTTGGGGTTGGGATTAAGAGCGAAAAAGAGAGTTGGATTTTCTGATGATTGGAAAACTATCGTTCTCACTAATAAAGTGAAAAGACCGATCGGTCATCATGTCGTTGAAGACTATATGTGCCTTTTCGATCTTATGACTGGTAAGACTCATGATAATAAACTTAAAGTGCATGCAAGACCACTTCTTCCCATGTTTGAAGACAAGTCACCTTATATGGCGATTAATCTTTCTCCTCTAAGAGGTATAGATATTGAAGAAGAATGGATTGAACTTATCTCCCATTTTGAAGGGAAAAAGATTGTTCTTTTTGCCTCAGAAGATCAGGACAAAGTAAAAATTCTCATGGAAAACTTTGTTAAAAGACTCTCTCCTAAAAATGTCTATGAAGTGTTTTATTATAAAGATTGGATTGAATTAGGAAGAATGCTTTCATTTTCAAACGGAGTCATTACCTATTCCGGGGCAAGTGCCGCACTTTCAGCTTACGTAGGAACAAATACGCTTATTCTTTTCGATAATGAGGATCCTCAAAGGAGTGGGCCATTCTACTTTCTATCTGAGGTTTCAATTATGGGAGTTAATAACCCAAATCTTGTAAATTCCTCAGCTGTTAAAACAGTTAAGGACAGAGTCACATTCAATATGACTGAGGTTTACATAAAAGCGATGGAATTTTTTAAAATTTAAATCTTTCTGTCTTGAAATCTTTTATCTTTACTGAAAATAAAATTAATATTTCTGACGTTGTCTCTCGAAATGACAAAATATCCAACATTGGTGAATGTGAAACAGATGTTTGATTGAGGAAGATCAGCAATTGTGGCCGTACAAATCGGTTGAACTTTTATGATAACTTCATTTGTTTTACAAAGAAGTTTTGAATTCGTAAGAAACTTTAGAGCATTGGCAGCACTCTCAGAATCAAGAGTTTCTTTTCCATCGGACCACTCGTCGTTAGTGATTTGGTGAAGGCCAGAGTGTCGGTTAAAGGGAAGAAGCTTATCTAGACAGGTCATTTCCTGGGCCAAAACAAGGGAAGAGAATGTTAGACCTAGAAGTCCGATAAAAAGCTTTTTCATAATTAACCTCATGATCAGTCTAGCATAAAGAATTGAGAGGAAAAGTAGGCAGGGGATTCGTGTTGCGCCGAGTCTTATGAGGGGGGTGCACGGATTTATCATCCTGTGCACCTTAAGTTATTGAAAATTCTTAGTGCTTTTTACCTTTTGGCCAAACCGAATTCCAGACCATTCGTTTGAGAACTTGAGTCACATCTTCATTTGCGAAATTTTCTATGTGATATGCATCTTTTGATGCCCTTTTTAGGTCAACGTCTTTTCCATTTATCCAATCAAGAGCAATGTCCTCAGTAGAAGATGAGTAGTGTGAGAGTTCATGCAAAAGTGTTCCGGCCTGAGATTCTTGAGATTTACCGTAGAAAGCAGGGCAGATGTGAATGACTGGTTTAGCGTAGTTAAAGTAGAAGAGTACATAGGCGAAGACTTCATTATTTTGGCAACGCTTCTCTCTTTGAGATTTGCATTCAAAAGTAACTTCGTGAAACTTATCTCTCATCTCTTCAAAAGTCTCTCCCATCTCTTGCCAGTAACTCATATAAACTTTTACTTCTGGGTCCGCTTTTTTCCAGACTCTCTTTTCTTTTATCACATAATCATGTCTGACTTCAGCGAGAGAAGCGAGAGGCCAATTCCTGATGATCTTATTAAGTTTTATAGCTGCGGTTTTTTCTGCGTTATAGATTTCCTTCTCTTGGGCCTTAGAACAATTTTTGTACCCGTAACCAATCCCTTCAGAGTAAGTCATATTCAAGTTGAATCTGTGGGCCTTCGCTGCAAATGAGATAAGGAGAAGACCTAATAACATAAATGATTTTTTCATATGGACTCACTTTATTGGTTAGTGAGCTTATACTAGCGGACTTCAGATTAAACCCAAGTCGAAGTGGTAAAACCTTTACGGTGTAAAAAGACTGAACAGGTATCTTTAAAATTAATAAGTTAGGGCCCCTCGGGGCCCATAAACACTAAAGAAAACTTTCTAGGATTTGATTTAAGGAAAGGAGTTTCTCAGAAAACATTTTAGCTTTTTCTTG
>CAMAYW010000283.1 GCA_945862475.1 Bacteriovorax stolpii | reverse complement strand
GATCAGGCGAACTTTTCGCACTCAAGTGGACCGACATTGATTTCGATGCAAAGATGATCTCAGTTAATAAGCAATGGACTAATAAGGTTGGATTTTGTCCTACAAAGACCCGAAAAAACCGCATTGTTCCTATCTCAACTGAGCTTTCGAAGTTTCTTAAAAAGCACAAGCTAGAGCAGGGGAAATCAGAGTTTGTTTTGCCCCATCTTCCAGAATGGGTAAATGGCATGCAGGCAGAAGTCTTAAGGGATTTTTGTAAAGCCTTAGGGATCACTCCAGTAAAGTTTCACGATCTCCGGGCGACATTCATTACCAATCTATTGGCACGAGGTGAGTCTCTGGCAAGGGTCATGTCTATTGTGGGGCATACTCAGCTCAAGACCACAAACTGCTACTTAAGGAAGGCCGGTGTGGATGTTCAAGGTGGTACTGAAAAACTGGGTTATGGTATTCCTGAAGGAACACAGGCACAGGTACTTTCGATTGTAAGATGAAGTGAAAATATGCTTTGCTACCATTTGCTACCAAACGTGATTTTCGATTCATAATATCAATAGGTTGCCAGGGCTCCGTCCTTGGCACCATTTTTCTTCTGATAATGTATTTGAAATAAAACTTCCTAGAATTTTCTTTCTTAATCAATTACGGATCTACTAGGTTGTTAGTGGGTAATTACTTGAAGTCATCTGAATCAAAGAGCTTTTCTGATTTCCAAACTCTCGTTCTGAACTCTTATCGTCGTTAACCAATGAAAAATCAAGAAATTTTCAAATTGAAGGCAATGCCCACCAGGCCTTCTCAAAATGGGAAGGGGTTTGTGCGTCCAAAATTCAAGTCTTAACGAGTTTTAAGAAGTTTTGTAGATCAATCGCTTCCGATAGTTCTCAAAATTCCTAAATCCGTATGCATTTCTTTGAATAAGTTTTGCCACACGGTTAAAACCTTCCGTTCTGCCGTTGGTTAAACCGTTCTCAAAGAACTGTAAGATCTCATCTCTCCAGTAGTGAATGGTTTGTCTTAAAGATTTGATCTCCGGAATTTTTGATAGTGCCATTTGATCAGTGATTCTGATCAGGATCTTTCTAGCAAAGTTTTTACCTTTGATTCGATAGAACCTGTGCATGGATTCTTTGAAGTAATAAACCTCTTTTACAAGAGGATTTTCGTCTAGCCATCTCTCTAAAATTCTTTTCACATAGGGTTCCAGATCCCGATTCTTTTTCAGTAGTAATTTTCGAATTGGGTTTTTCCTTACGTCTCCAGTGGCAAGTTTTCTGTAGTTGTTGAGAATGTTGTTAAAAAGCCTTATCACATGAAACCGATCTGCAATGATTCTAGCGTTTGGAAATAGTTCTCGTGCCAGTTTTCGATAATTTTTTGAAAGATCAATAATCACATTCTTAACGTTTTCTTTCCCAGGGATCGAAGTGAGTCTGTCTTCTGCCAGTAATTCTGCAGGAGAACGACCTAGAACGATTTCTCGAACTCTCTTGTGATTATATTCAACAAAGATTGTGGCGAAATCTCGGTACCCTCGCTGCTTGTTTCTTCTGAAAGCATGTTCATCAATCCCAATGGTTGTTCCCCAAGGATTTTGAAGTTTTTTAACTTGGAGCTCTAGCTGTTCATAGTACGCGGTATGAACGAGCCAGGAGGAGACATGCAGCTATTTTTCCACATCATGAAGATTTGCGAAGTTATCTGCACACCACATGATATGCCGTCTGAAACGATCGGTTGTTCTAAAGCCCTTTTTAATTCCACCAACGGGTTCGGTGAATGGCTTCCTACATGACTTGCAAAAGAAGCGTCTTTTCTTGATTTTTAGAAAGATCTGCTTGTCTCTTATGGGGGTATCTTTGATTCGAACGTAAACGTGGTCATAAATCGTTTTTGAAGGCGTAGCGCACTTAGGGCAGACTTCAAAATCAGAAAGCTTTAAAACCTGAAAAATAAAATAATTTTTACTTTCTCTGTAGCTCTTAAGAACTTTTAGTTCCGGAAGTTGGAAGGAATGGATAAAATCACACTTGGGCATGGTCTTCGTTCTCCTCGTAAAAGATTATGTGGTAATAAAATTCTACAAGAGTTTGAGATCATGCCCATTAATTCAGATTATTTTATTCAAGAAACGCTGCTTCCTACTGTTAAACACGAAGACCCAGAATTAGAATTCCATCTTCATATAGTCCCCACCCCAATAAATGATTCTAACTTTTTTCTCGGAATCAAGCTCATATGTAAGGAAGGATGATTTTAACCTTCTGCTAAAGTTTGCTTCTGCAAGATTCACAACATGCGGATTTGTTTCTGGGATTTTTTCTATTTTCCAATCGTCAGACGGTAGAAGATTTTTGACGCTAGTTGAGTTTGCATACTTTGGATCTAGAATCCAATAGAAAATGCTGACAATTTTCTGATCATTAAAAAAAACTTTTAGAGTGGGACTTCCATCCGAGGAGTAAATCATAGAATCTTTTGTGCGTTCCTGAGGTTTTCCAAAATATTGCTCAATACAGGCAACATCCTGCTTCTTCCAACATTTTTGAATTTGAGGAATAGTTTGAGAATAATCATTTATGCTAAAAGTACTGCATGAAGTAATGAGCATAAGAAAAAAGATAAGTTTCATTTTTGGTCCTTGAGTTTGAAGTCTGGGCCCAGCAAATCCTTCAGCAGGGAATAAATGTGAGGTCGTGTTCTTATTAAGTCTTTGGGTGAGTATAAATAATCTTCGATATGATTGGATAAATCCTCTCCAGGATTTACTTTTGAATCTTCTTTTAAAGGTGAGGCTTCTCCAGTCCATTTTGGCTGTGATGTAGAACTTATGTCCCAGCCTGATAGCTTGAGAATGGCCTTCATTTTATCTGGGTTGAGTTGTAGAATATGAATATGAGCTAATTCGTGAGCAAGGATCGCTTCACGATTTTTTTGTCTGAAGAAATTGTCATATAAGATGATAGCATTGGCTATGGGGAGTGATGCACCTGGATTATCTTTAAAGATTGATTTTTCGGCACGATGAATTACCGCCCCTTTCCAGTTTTGATAAATATCAGGCCAATTCGAAATAATTTTCAATATTATTTCTTTTTCAAGTTTAGTCCATTTTTTAAATCTTTCTGGATAAGGCCAGTCTTGAAGTGGCGTATCTCTAAATCCTTTAACCCAACTTTTGGTACCAATAAAATATTCTCGACAATAATTATTTTTGGATGCTGAAGAAACGTGAGTTCCATCCGCTCTTTGATAGGCCTGAACCTCGTGAGCTTTCACAAGAAATTCGAATTCTGAACAGGGTGGCTCCGAAGCCCATATAAAAGATGTTATAAAAAAGAAAAAAAATAACGGCATATAAAAATATACCATATTGCATAAACCGTTAAAGATTAAATATTGGGAAAAATAGCTTTATACCCACGCAAATGAAATGTTAAAGTTTAAGTACAAATGAATGCCAAAAATAAAAAATCAGCCTCAAAAAAGACTGTAAAAATCGAACCGCATGGCGAAATGGTTCTCTTCCAATCAACGGACGGGCACACCAAAGTTCAAGTGCGGTTTGAGGAAAAGAATGTCTGGCTTTCACAGAAAGCAATGGCCGAACTTTATCAAGTTTCCGTAAAAACCATCAATGAGCATATTGTTAATATCTATGATGAGAAAGAACTAGCACCGGAAGCAACTATCCGGAAATTCCGGATAGTTCAAACTGAGCGGAAACCACTCTGTCTCTACCTCGAATATGACATATGCCTTTTTCAAGTTCAGCGTGAGATTTTCCCTCAACAACTTCCTTTAAACGCTTATTAGAATAATCTACAAAAATCGTCGCAAACTCGCGAG